>JAYTCP010000275.1:0-4079 GCA_043736435.1 Planctomycetia bacterium
TCGTCTGCGCTGAGGCGCTCGGGGTCGTGGCCTGCGCGCAACGCCTCGCGGGCCGCGCGCCGCAGGGCCGCGAGCGTCCGCTCGCGCCTCTCCTCGCGCGCCCGCGCGGGCCCGGCCGCCGTCACGAACACGCCCGACCCGTTGCGCCCCTCGACGACGCCGAGGCCTTCGAGGTCGCGGTACGCCTTCCCGACCGTGTTCGGGTTGACCAGCGCCTCCTCGGCGAGCGCTCGCACGCTCGGGAGGCGGTCCTCCGGTCCCCACTCCCCCCGCGCAACGGCGTCGAGGACGGCCTCGACGATCTGGCGCGAGGGCGGGACATCGGCGTGGGGATCGACGCGGACGATCATGGCGACCGTCTGATCGACCTAGGACGGTCGTACGCTCAAGCGCAATCCCCCCGGCGCCTACCGGGGGGCCGTCCCCTCCTGCCCGCCCGCCTACGCAACCTGAGTCCTCGCAACTGGTTGCGCTCCGGCCGGGGTCCAGGACTAACAAGAAGTCTCAGAGACTTCTTGTTCGTCGTCCGCCGGCGGGAGGACCGGGCAGCCGGAAACGGGACCGGCCCGGCCCCCCGCCCTGGGTACGTTCCCCCGCTTGGAGGTGGCCCCATGCGTCGAGTCCTGCCGGTCGTCCTGCTGCTCGTGGTCGCCGCCGTCGGCTGGCTGGCCTACACCCAGCATTGGCTCGGTCTCGGCGAGGGCAGCGGGTCCGGGGACGGCGACTCGGGCGTGGCCCCCGAGGAGCTTGATGCCGCGGGCAAGGCCGCCGGCCTGTCCGGCACCGGGAAGCCCAAGCCCACGGACGCCGATCCCCAGGAGATCGACGGAGAACCCGTCGGCGTGCTCACGTTCGAGCTCGGCAAGGCGTCCCTCGCGGGCCGAATCGTCGAGACGGACGGCACCCCGATCCGCTCCGCCCGCGTCGAGGTCGTGCTGGACCCGCCGAACGACGGGCGCGGCGTGCGCACCAAGAAGGACGGCACGTTCGAGATCCGCGGGCTCCCGGCGGGCCTGTTCGACGTCCGCGCTGCGGCCGAAGGCCACGTCGGCCGTACCGTGCGCACGCCCCCGCTCGCGGAGAGCGGTAGCGCCGACTTCGGCGACATCCCGCTCAAGGTGCGGGTCCCGTCGAAGGACGGCCTCGAGGTGAAGGTCGTGGAGGCGGGCTCGGGCCGTCCGGTGGCGGGCGCGAAGGTGACCGTCAGCACGCTGGGCTACGGGCTCGTGGTCACGATCGGGGCGAGGGAAGCGGGTGTCCCGGGCGTCATCCAGATGGACGCCGTCACCGACGACCTGGGCGTCGCGCGTTTCTCGCCGCTGCCCGCCGAGCGCTACGACGTGATCGTGCGGAGCCAGGGGTTCGTGCTCGAGGCCGTCGAGAACGTGGTGGTCGCCCAGGACCGCATCGAGCGGGTGAGCGTGAAGCTGAAGCCCGGCCTGTCCGTGCGCGGGACCGTGGTGGACGTGAACGGCGCGGCGGTGGCCGGCGCGTACGTCACGGCCCTCGGGATGCCGAGCTTCCGCTCGTACGAGACGGTGAGCACGGACGGGGCGGGGACCTTCACCCTGAGCGGCCTCATGCCGGGCGGCCTCTGGGTGCTCGCGGGCCACGACCAGAAGGGCGACGGCCAGGTGACGAACGTGAAGGCCGGCGACATGGGGATGCGGATCCAGCTGAAGGGCGTGGGAACCATCACGGGCAAGGTGGTGCGCAAGCTCGTCGGAGGCACGACGCCGGCGACCTCGTTCCTCCTGCGCCCCTACACGGCCGGACCGTTCCAGTACGTCTACAGCCGACCCACCACGTTCAACGATCCCGACGGACGCTTCCGCCTCGTCGTGCCGCCGGGCTCCTACCTGATCGACGCGAAGGTCGACGGCGGGAGCGTCACCACGACCCCCACCGTGGCCGTGGGCGTCGACGAGACGAAGGACCTCGTCATCGAGGTGCCGGCCGAGGGAGCCGTGCGCGGGGTGGTGACGAATGCCGACGGCGAGCATCTCTCGGGGGCGGAGGTGTTCGTCCGGAGCGGCGGGTTCCCGCCCATGCCGATCCGCGAGCAGTACGTCCGCTCGGACCCCGAGGGGCACTTCGAGCTGAAGGGCCTCGGGCTCTCGCCGGTGAACCTCGTCGTGCGGCATGCGAGCTCCGCCACCCAGGTGATCGAGACCACCCCCATGGAGCCGGGGAAGGGCAAGGAGCTCACCGTGCGCTTGACCGCGGGCGCGCGCGTGGAGGGCCGGGTCACCACCGCGGACGGCCAGCCGGTCCCCGGCGAGCGCATGAACCTCGCGCAGGGCTTCGACTTCTTCTCGGCGAAGACGTCGTTCACCGACGCGAACGGCGCGTACGTGTTTCGCGCCGTCGCCGCGGGGGATTACCAGGTGACCACGGGGCGCTTCGAGAACGCGGCGGCGGGGCAGCAGAAGAAGGTGACCGTCGCCGCGGACGGCGTCTCCGTGGTGGACTTCACGGCCGAGGGCGGCGACGCGACGGCGACGGGCGTCGTGCGCGGCGTCGTGACCGTGGGCGGTCAGCCCCAGGCGGGCGCCAGCGTGTTCGCCACCGACGACCGGGGCATGGACGCCGGCCTCTCCGCCGAGACGGACGCCCAGGGGCGGTACGAGGTGCGAGGCCTCCGGTCGGGGCGCGTCCGCCTCCAGGTCCAGACCTCGGACGGGAACTCCACGGTGAAGACCGTGACGCTCGACAAGCCTGGGGCCGAGCTCACGTACGACGTCACGTTCGGCGGCGCCTCCGTGGGGGGCGTGCTCCTCGGCAGCGACGGCAAGACGTCGGTCTCGGGCGCGTGGCTCCAGGCCGAGCTCCACGAGGACGCCGCCGCGGAGGGCGACCAGGGCTGGGGAAGGGCGAAGGCGTTCGCCTCGAGCTCGAGCGACGGGAAGTTCGCGTTGACCGGCCTCGAGCCCGGCCGCTACCGCGTCCGCATCACCCCGAACAGCGGCGGGTACGCGCTCAAGCTGACCGCTCCCTTCGACCTCGGCACCGGCGAGGCCAAGGACCTCGGCCGCATCCAGCTCACGGCGGGCGGAGGCATCTCGGGCAAGGTGACCAACGAGACCGGATCGCCCCTCGAGGGCGTGGGCGTCTCGCTCGAGGACGCGAAGGGCGAGAAGGTGTTCCTCTTCTCGTTCTCGAGCACCGGCAGCAACGGCCGCTACACGATCGAGGGCGTCGAGATCGGCACCTACACGGTCGTGTTCGACAAGAAGGGCTATGCTCCGGCCAAGAAGTCCGCCACCCTCGCGGCGAGCGGCGGGGCCGTGCTCGACATGGTGATGAGCCAAGGCGGGGCGATCTCCGTGACGGTCGAGGACGAGGCGGGCAAGCCGCTCTCCGGCGCGCGCCTCGAGCTCACGGATCCGGCAGGCAAGCGGATCGAGAAGACCCTGACCATCGTCAACCTGTTCGACGCGGACGTCTCGCGCACGAACGAAGCGGGCGCGGCCACGATCCCCGACCTGTCGCCGGGCACGTACCTGCTCAAGGCCCATAAGGACGGCTACGTCCCCTTCGCGGACCCGGTCCGCGCGAGCGTGAGCCCCGGCGGGACGGCGACTGCGAAGGTGATCCTCCGAAAGGCACCCTGACCCGCGGGGCCGCCCGGGAAGGCTTCACACCAGGAGCAACGCGACCCCGCCGGCAACGGCGGTGGCTGCAAGCGCCACCCCCACGCGCACGGCGTACGCGCGGGAGCCGAGCATGACGGCGATCCCGCTCTTGACGATCGAGTTGGCGACGATGGCGATGACGATCACCCGGACGAGCACCTCGGGATCGCTGCCGGTCTTCGAGAGGCGCGCGGCGGTGAGCGTGATCGCGTCGACGTCGGTGGTGCCCGCGACGGCGCCCGCGACGTAGAGTCCGGCATCGCCGAACCACGCGCTCGCCGCCCGCGCCCCCAGGACCACCACGGCGTAGGCCCCGGCGAACCAGAGGGCCGGAGCAAGCTCGAACGGGTTCTGGAGCGGGACGTCGACGCGAGGCGCGCGCCGAAGCGCTAGGATGCCGAGGGTGGCGGCTGCCACCGCGACGGCGAGCATGCCGCCGAGCAC
>JAYTCP010000276.1:0-3042 GCA_043736435.1 Planctomycetia bacterium
CGACATTCCCGAACCCGTCCGTCCCCCGTCGCTAGGCCGTCTTGCGGCCCTTCGCGAGGCGCTCTTCCGCGAGCAGGTTGCTCGCGCGGTTCGTGCTGATGTTGCGCTCGCGCGACATGCGGAAGACGGTCTTGAGCGCCTCGTAGATGTTCTCGACCTTGCGGCGCGAACGGGCCTCGTCGTAGCCGCCCGGCTCGATCTCGATCGAGACGTTGATGATGCCGCCCGCGTTGATCACGTAGTCGGGCGCGTAGAGGACGCCCATCTCGCGGAGACGGTCGCCGTGCTCCTCGCGCAGGAGGACGTTGTTCGCGGCGCCGGCGATGATCTTCGTGCGGAGCCGCCGGAGCGTCTCGTCGTGGAGGATGGCGCCGAGGGCGCACGGGGCGAAGATGTCGCAGGGGACGTCGTAGATCGCGTCCGGCGAGGTCACCTGGGCGCCGAAGCGCGTGGCCGCCTCCTTCACGCGCTCGGGCGCGACGTCGCAGACGACGATGCGCGCGCCGGCCGCGTGGAGGTGCTCGGCGAGGTACACGCCGACGTGGCCGAGGCCCTGGATCGCGACGGTGCGGCCGGCGAAGTCGCCGTTGCCGAAGACCTCCTCGAGACAGGCCTTCTGGCCGCGGAAGACGCCGAGGGCGGTCCACGGCGAAGGGTCGCCCGAGCTGCCGAGGTTGCGCGGGAGGCCGGTGACCCAGCGGGTCTCCTTCCGCACGGCGACCATGTCCTCGACGGTCGTGCCCACGTCCTCGGCGGTGATGTACTTGCCGCCGAGCGACTCGATGAGCCGGCCCATCGCGCGGAAGAGCGCCTCGGACTTGTCGGTCTTCGGGTTGCCGAGGATCACGGACTTGCCGCCCCCGAGGCCCGTGTCGGCCACGGCCGACTTGTACGTCATGCCCTTGGCGAGGCGGAGCACGTCGAAGCTCGCCTCGTCCCACGAGCGATACGGCCACATCCGCATGCCGCCCAGCGCCGGGCCGAGCGCGGTGTTGTGGACGGCGATCATCGCCTTGAGCCCGCTCGGGGGATCCTCGCAGCGCACCACGCGCTCGTAGCCGGTCGGGGTGACGTCGGTGATGTTCATGACGTGCGGGCCTCTGGACCGCGGGGAGGGCAGAACGCCGGGGCGGGGTGGGCTACCCTAGCAAGCCCCCCCTGGCCTCGGTAGGAAGGCCGGGGCGGGCCCGCGGATCAGAACGCGGCGGCGACCGGGCGGGGGAGCTCGTCTTGGACGAGCGCCGCGACGCGGAGCCGGACGTCGAGGGCCTCGACGCCGTCGGGGCGGGCGACGACGGGGTTCATCTCGACCTCGGCGATGCCGGGGTGCTCCTCGACGAGCTGGGACAGGCGCAGGAGGGTCTCCTCCACCGACGCGATGTCCACGGGCTTCCCGCCGCGCACTCCCTCGAGGAGGGGAAACGCCCGGAGGCGTCGCAGCAGCCGCTTGGCGAGGGCCGGGGTGAGGGGCACGAGGCCGAGCTGAACGTCCTTCAAGATCTCGACGTACACGCCGCCGAGGCCCACGAGGAGCAGCGGGCCGAAGACGGGGTCGCTCCGCACGCCCATGACGAGCTCGGTCCCCGGCTCGGCCATCTTCTGGACCAGGAAGCGCCAGGGTGTGCCCTTCGCGACCTTCGTCGCGATGGCGGCCAGCCGCTCCGCCGTCGCGCGGGCCTCGTCCGCGCCCGAGACGTCGAGCGCCACGCCGCCCACGTCGCTCTTGTGGAGGAACGCCGCGCCGTCGAGCTTGATCGCCACTGGGCCGCCGGCGCGCGTCGCGGCGGCCACGACGCCGGCCACGTCGTGCGCGACCTCGAGCCGGGGGCACGCGATCCCGTACGCCTCGAGGATCGCGAACGCGTCGTCGGCGCCGAGCCAGCCCCCGCCCGCCGCCGCCTTCTTCGCGAGGAGCTGCGTCACGCGCTCGCGCTTCACCTCGAACCGCACGGGCTCGCCGAGGTCGTCGTCGCGCAGCGCCCGCACGCGCACGAGGTTCCACGCCGCGCGGACGGCGTCCTCCGGGAAGTCGTAGAGCGGGAACCACGCCTCGTCGAGGCGCTTGATCTCGGCGATCACCGCGTCGCGGGCCATGAGGCACCCGAGGACCGGCTTCGTCGCGCCGCGGCTCGCCTCGAAGATCGAGCGCGCGACGCCGAGGGGATCGAGGGTGATGGGCGGCACGAAGATCGTGATCACGAGGTCGACGCCCGGGTCGGCCAGGAGCAGGGGCAGCGCCGCCCCGTACTCCTTCACGCCCGCGCTCGCGATCATGTCGACCGGGTTCGCCACGGAGGCCTCCGGCGGCAGCACGCGGCGCAGCGCGCTCTTCGTCGCCTCGGAGAGCTGCGCGAGCTCGAGCCCCTTCCCCACGAGGAAGTCGGTCGCGAGGATCGCGGGCCCTCCCGCGTTCGTGAGCAGCGCCACCCGAGGCCCCGCCGGCAGGGGCTGGGAGACCAGCGCCTGCGCCACGTCGAACATCTCGCCCACCGAGTCGACGCGCAGCACGCCCGTCTGCTCGAGGATCGCCTCCGCCGCGGCGTCGGGGCCCGAGAGGGCCCCCGTGTGCGAGGTCGCGGCCTTGCTGCCCTCCGCGGTGCGCCCAGCCTTCACGCAGACGATGGGCTTCGTGCGCGTGAAGCGCCGCGCGATCGGGATGAAGTGCCGCGGGTTGCCGAAGCTCTCGAGGTACATGAGCGCGACGGTGGTCTTCGGGTCGTCCTGCCAGTAGCGCAGGAGGTCGTTGCCCGAGACGTCGGCCTTGTTGCCGAGACTTGCGAACATCCGGATGCCGATGCCGAGGTCCTCGGCGTGGTCGAGGATCGTGACGCCCATGGCGCCCGACTGCGACAGGAACGCGATCCCGCCCGGGCGCGGGAAGGTGCGCGCGAAGGTGCCGTTCATGCGCACGGTCTCTTCCGTGTTGAGCAGGCCCATGCAATTGGGCCCGATCATCCGCACGCCCGCCGCGCGGCAGAGCTCGACCAGCTTCAGCTCGGCCGCGGCGCCGGCGGCACCGACCTCGCGGAAGCCCGCGGTGAT
>JAYTCP010000277.1:0-9135 GCA_043736435.1 Planctomycetia bacterium
CCCGCCTTGGGCGAGCCCGGCTTCAGCCGGTCGAGCTCGGCCGCCACGGCCTTCACGTTGCCCGCGTCGAGCGCCACGAGCGTCGGGGTCGACGTCAGCGTCTTCGCCAGGTCGCCGAAGAGCACCACCGCGAACCTCCGCTCCTCGTTCGCATCCGCCTTCGGCTTGGGCGTGTCCACGGCGGTGCGGAGCGTCTGCTTGAGGACCTCACGGGCGAGGTCGAACCGGTTCTTGATCGTCTTCCACGGGAGCTCGTCGTCGGGGGAGTCCGCGGGCGGCAGCTTCTTGTCGTCGCCCGTCGTCACGCGCTTCTGGAGCCGCGTCCTCTCCTCCGGGGTGATCGGCGTGAGCATCGAGTCGGACGAGTCGATGACGTACACCGTGCGCACGCCCGATGCCGACAGCCCGAAGAAGCGCCCGGGGGACGCCGTCTCGCCGGCCTCCGACGAGGTCGCGTTCTCCTTCGCCGCCGCCAGGTCCCGCTCCCACGCCTTCGAGACGATGCCGAGCACGTGGGTCTGGAACAGGTGCGCGAGTGCGCGCGCGATCGCGTAGCGGCTGCGCCGGCGCAGGGCCGGATCGTCGAGCGCCGCGACGACGCGGTCGGCCAGCGCCGCGCACTCGGGCGAGAGCGGGGTCGTCCCGAGCTCGGCAAGGACCTCCGCCGCGGCCTCGAGCAGCAGCTCGCGCGTGAGGGGCACCGCGGGGAGGTCATGCAGCGCCGCGAGCGCGAGCGTGGGGCCCTCCGTCGCCCCGGCGGTCCCGAGCGCGCGCAGGGCCGCCGCGCGCAGGAAGGGGTCGAGCTTCGCATCGGCCGCGGCCGCGCCCGCCGGCCCGGCGTCGGTCAGCGCGATCTCGATGCGCAGCGCGCGGTACCAGAGCCACGCGTCCGACGGGTCGAGGCACTTCCCCCGCCACTCCGCGTACAGCGGCACGGCCTCGCCCTGGCTCGCGAACTGGTTCGTCACCATGGTGACGATCGACCAGCGCACCGCGTCCTGGGGCTTCTCCGGCTTCAGGTAGTCGCCGACGAGGATCGGGAACGCGCGCACGTCGCCCGTCGCGAGGAGCAGCCTGCGCCCGAGCGTGCGCTTGTTCAGCGACGGCCGCTTGCGGAAGGCGCGGTACTTGGCCTCGGCGGCGGCGAAGTCGCCGTCCGCGCCCGCGGGCGCCGGCACGTGCGCGAGGAAGAGGAGCGCGAGCCCGGCGAGGAGGGCGCGGACGAGGGGGATGCGGAGGGCTGCGAATGTCACGGCGGCCGTCGATCACACCAGCGACGCGGCGGCGGGGCAAGCCTCGCCGGGCTCACTTCCCCGGCTTCTTCGGCGGCGGAGGCGGCGGTCGGAGGGGCGGGATAGGCGTCGAGGGCTTCGGGGGCGCCGGGGGCGGGGTGGCGGGCTCGGGGGCGGACCCCGCGCGACGAAACCTCCCGCGGCCGAGGCTCGCGATCGTGCGGAGCAGCCCGTCGTCGGCCTCGCCGATCCCGACGCAGCTCACCTCCACCTCGCGAAAGAGGTTGAGCCGTTGGAGGTCCGCCTGGAGGAAGTTCGCCCCCTCCATGTCGGTGCGGGAGAAGGGGCCGAGGTAGTGGAGCTGGGGCGTCTCGCTCTGGGGGCGGCCCGTCTCGGGATCGGCGGCGACGTCCCCGGGCTCGCGCGAGTCGAGCTTCACGAAGTCGTCCGACGTGGGCGCGCCGTCGGACAGCAGGAAGAGGCTGTCGATCCCGTTCTCGAAGGCCCGGCGCTCGACGTACTCGCCGACGGGGAAGCCGGTCCGGGGTCGCTGGATGCTCCGTCCGACGATCTGGAACGCGAGCCGCATGCCGCCGTGGAGGTTCGTCTGGCCCTTGAGGCGGCCGTATGGGCGGTCGCGGTTGCCCCTCGTCGGATCGACGATCTTCAAGCCGTCGAGGTCGGCGCACGCGCCCTTGACGTTCCCCCCCGTCAGGCCGACGAGGCCCGGCGTCGTCGGGAGGGGCTCGGCGAGGTCTCCGAAGAGCACGACACAGAACGAGCGCTCCTCGGCCCCTGGCGGATCGTCCTTCACGGCGCCGAGCGCGGTGCGCAGGGTCAGCTTGAGCATCTCGCGGGCGAGGTCGAAGCGCGTGCGGATCTTCTGCCAGGGCAGCGCGTCCTCCGTGGGGGTCGCCCCGCCCTTGGAGTCGCCGGATGTGGTCAGGCCGCGGATCCGCTCGAGCTCCCCCGAGGAGAGCGGCGCGAGCATGGAGTCGGAGGCGTCGATCACGTAGGCCGTGCGCAGGCCGCTGGTCGTGAGGCCGAAGAAGCGGCCCGGGGCGTAGCGCTCGGGAGGGGCCTTGCGCGGGGAGGTGTCGCGGGCCCTGGCGGCGGCGAGCTCGGTGCGCCAGGCGGCGGGATCGAGGCCCAGGAAGTCGGTGCCCAGGCACCGCGCGAGGTGCCGGCCGACCACCCACTTCGTGCGGCGCGGGAGCGCGGCGTCGTCGAGGAGGGCGACCGCCTTCTCCGCGAGCGTCGCCGCCGAGGCCGGCAGCGGGCCGGCCACCGCGGTCGGCAGGGCGGAGACGGCCGCCTCGCAGAGCACCTGTCGCGCGAACGGGTCCTTGTGGGGCTCCTCGAGCAGCGCCAGGGCCAGCGCGTTCGCCTCGGAGCGCCCGAGGTGGACGAGCGCCTTGAGGGCGGCCGCGCGCAGGAAGGGGTCGAGGGACGCGTCGCCTACCGCGGCCTGTGCCTCGGCGGCCCCGGCGAGCTGGGTCTCGATCCGGAGCGCGCGGAACCACAGCTAGGCGTCGGTCGCGTCCTTCTCCCGGTCCCGCCACTCGGTGTACATCGGCGCCATCGAGGCGGGCGCGACGAACTGCGTCGTCAGGAGGGTCACGAGCGTGGACCGCACCATGTCGGGCGGCTCCTCGGCCTTCCCGTAGTCGGCCGCGAGGATCCGGAAGGCGCGTGGATCGTGCGTCTCCGCGAGCCGCACGCGGCCGCGCGTGCGCATGAAGAGCGACGGCCGGTTGCGGTAGGCGCGGTAGCGCGACACGATCTCGGAGAAGCCGTCGCCCGCGCGCGCGGGCGCGGGGCCGACCTGGGCCGCGAGGGCGAGCGCGAGGGCCGCGAGGGCGAGGCGGCGGAGGAGGGGGGCGGCGGGGGCAATCATGGGGCGGAGCCGCTTCCCGGGGATCGGACGGGGGGTCGATCGTACCGCGGGCAAACGGGGAACGCCCGGAGCGACGTCCTGCGAGCGGTTCGGGCTATCCTGACGCCCGTGTCGCCCTACACCGGAACCATCGTCTGTCCCTCCTGCAGCGCCCCCGCGAGCAAGATGGCGTCGGCGTGCGGCTACTGCGGCGCCCAGATCGTGCTGCCGAGCCCCAAGGGGAGCGACGCGCCCGCCGAGCGACGCACGTTCTGCGCGCGCTGCGGGCAGCTCTACCCGTCGACGTTCGGGAAGTGCCCGCGGTGCCCGCCGTCCTCGAACGATCGCCCCGGCGGGCGGTGTCCCCGATGCCGACGCGACCTCGAGCCGAAGGGCATGGGGAACGCCTCGATCGACAAGTGCCCCGGATGCGGCGGTCACTGGTTCGACGGCGACGAGATCGAGCACGCGGCCGACCTGACGACCCAGGGCGTCTCGCGCGAGGAGGCGAGGGGCATGCGGCGCGCGATCCCCTCCGGCTCCGAGGTCGAGCGGGTCGTCAAGTACCTGCCGTGCGTGCGCTGCGGCGAGGTCATGAGCCGTCGCCAGGTCGTGCAGCGGGCCGGGATCATCATCGACGTCTGCCGCCTCCACGGCGTGTGGTTCGACGGGGGCGAATTCGAGCAGTTCCTCGCCTTCGCGCGCGCGGGCGGGCTCGAGGTGAACCGTGTCGACGGGGTCGCGCAGGTCGAGGCCCGCCGCAAGTACGAGGAGGAGCGCCTGCGCGCCTCGCAGTCGATGGGCGGTTCACCCCTCGACACGTCGCCCGCGATCCCGTGGAGCGACAGCCTCTGGTTCGCCGCGCGCGCGCTCCGGCGCCTCTTCTGGTAGGGAGGCCTGGCCCCCGCCGCCCCCGGGAGTCGCGGAGAGGATTGCGGCGGGACGCCGGGTGTCGCGCTCGCGTCAGCCCTTCGGGGAGAGCCGTTCGAGGAGGTATCGCATGGCGAGGGGATAGCGGTACTCGATGGCGGCGTGCGTGGCGTCGAAGAGCTCGAAGAACACGTCGGTGACGCCGATGGCCTCGAGCTCGCGGCGGAAGGCCTCGGCGCCGAGGTCGAGGGCGTACTCGTCGCGGCGGCCCGCGTCGAGGTAGATCGCCTTCATCGAGCGGAGCGCGGCGGAGTGGCGCGGGACCAAACGGACGGGGTCCCACGCGAGCCAGCGCTGCCAGACGGCGTCGTCCGTGCGGCCGGTGGCGAGGTCGAACGGGAGGCGCACGGTGCCGTCGGGGTCGGCCGAGTAGCAGGCGGCCATGCAGAAGACGTTGAGCAGGACGCCGTCGGACTTCCTCGACATCGCGGGGCGGGAGCGGAAGTCCTGCCAGAAGCGGTCGTAGGAGCCGCCGTGCTCGTCGCGGAGCGCGCGGACCGCGTCGCGGATGTCGGGCGCGTAGGAGACCTCGAAGAGCGCGTCGCCGGCGTGGGAGGCGAAGCCGCCGAAGAGGTCGGGGCGCAGCATGGGGGTGACCATGGCGCCGTAGCCGCCGCTCGACTTGCCCGCGATGCCGCGGTGGTCGCGCGCGGCGAGGGTGCGGTAGCGCTCGTCGACGAAGGGGACGACCTCGTCGCAGAGGTAGGTGTGGTAGCGACCGGTGCCGGGCGAGTCGAGGAACTGGCTGCCGCCGAGCGAGGTCCAGCAGTCGACGAAGACGACGAGGCCGGGGGGCGACTCGCGGCGGGCGAACATCCCGTCGAGCAGCTCGAGGTAGTTGAGCCGGAAGGGCGAGCGGTTCCGCCACATGTCGAGCTGGCCCGTGAGTCCTTGGATCGCGTAGACGCTCGGGTAGCGGCGCGCGGGCTCGGCGTCGTAGCCCGGCGGCACGTAGACCCACAGGGGGCGGCGATGGGGGTCGCCGAGGGGATTGCCGCGCAGGACGCGGCTGTCGAGCTCGTGCTCCTCGAAGCGGCCGGCGAGGGGGGCGGACCAGGGCAGCATGGGAGGCTCCTTCTGCGACGTCTCGGGGCGGGCGGGATCAGTCGGGGCGCGTGTCGGCCTCGAGCACCTCGAGGAAGCGGCGGGAGAGGCGGTCGGCCTCCTCCGCGCTGTCGCCGACGGCGGTGAGGCCGGTGCGTCCGCACTCGGGGAGCGCGCTCATCATGTGGAAGACGATCCCCGTGAGGCGCGTCTGGTCGAAGTGGAGTCCGTTGCGCAGCGCGAGTTCGAAGAGGTCCTCGGGCGTGAGGGTGCGGTAGGCCGGCGACTCGACGTGGTCGGACGCCACGAAGTGCTTGCGGCGGCCGCCGGGCGCCGTGAAGACCGCGGCGACGGGGTCGTACGTGCCGTCGGTCAGGAACTGGAGCGTCAGGAAGGGGTGCGTCGTGCCGCCCTTGCGGAGGTTGATCTCGATGCCGAAGGCGTGCCAGGGGCCGCCCTTCGTGCGCGCGACCACGAAGTCGAGGGCGAAGCGGCCGAGGACGCCTTCCTTCGCCAGCCGGTCGCCGATCTTCTTCGCCTCGCGGCTGATCGTCGCCGCGTACGCCTCGTCGGCGGGGAACCGGCAGCCGAGGTAGCTCTGGCCCGTGGGACCGCCGAGCAGCTGGTCGTGGGTCGAGAGGAGCTCGACCGCGCCGAGCGGCGTGATGCGGAGCTGGACGCTCGGGCTGCGGAGCTCCTCGGCCTCGATGCGCTCCTCGACGATGCCCTGCTGCTCGGCGAGCTTCTCGAGGAAGACGGTGTACGCGAGGCTCGACAGCTCGAACTTCATGCCGGGGAGCAGCGCGCGCACCGCGTCGCGCTCGCCGGGCGAGCCCGGTGCGGGCAGGCGGGAGACGTCGAGGTTCGCGTTGCCCGTGCCCGACACGCCCTCGTTCACCTTGATGACGACGCGCCGGAGCGCGGGCTTCTCCCCGCGCATGCCGACGATCGCGTCGACGAGGTCGTCCTCGGTGGCGAGGTCCTCCCGGCCGACGGGGTGGAGCACGCCCTCCTCGCGGAACAGGCGCCGCGCGCTGCTCTTCGTGCCGAGGCCCACGAGCCGCGGGTCGCAGCCGTACATCGGGATCCCCAGGCGGAGCGCGAGCTCGCGCTCGGCCGCCGTCGTCGCGAACGGCACGAGGTGCGCGCGGTCCGGGTCGGGGATCATCGCGCGGATCTTCTCGAGCAGGCGCGGGCGGGCGAGCAGCTTCTGCGCCAGCGCGCGGGGCTCCGCGTCGAGCGGGGAGACGAGGAACAGCCGCTTGCGCGCGTGGCTCGAGATGACGCCCGGCATCAGGTCGAGGTAGTAGTCGACGATGCTCTGGTGGATCGCCTGGCCCGTGACGTAGATCAGGCGCGCCCGGGGCTGGCGAAGGAGGAGCAGGAGGAACAGGAAGCGCTCCTCGTACGCCTGCATCTCGCTGCCCCGCACCCGGACGTCCAAGTCCATCGAGGGCACGACGACGATCGTCTGCTCGTCCTGGCTCAGCTCCCGGATCGACGTCCACAGGGGGAGGAGCTTCTGCTGGAGCGCGTCGAAGCGAGCCTGGGTGGCGGCCAGCGCGGGATCGGACGGGAACGCAGCGGTCGCCATGGGGGCCTCCGGGGCCGGGGGAGGATACCCACGGGCGGCCGTGGTGCGGGATTTCGGGGGGCGGCGGGGGCCGGGATAACGTGACGCGCGTCGCCGTCGCGCGATGTAGGGATGTGAAGACCATGCGAACCCGGTTCACCCAGGCCGACTTCGACCGCCTGCCGGAGTGGTTCCCTGCCCAGCTCGTCGCGGGGCGCCTGGTCCGGGACGATCCACCGACGTACGGCCATCGCCGGATCGTGAGCCGGGGGCTATTCGAGCTCGTGCGCGTCGTCGGCACGGGTCTCGCGCTCCCGGCGCCCGTCGACGTGCGGATCGACGAGTGGAACGTGTTCCGGCCCGACCTCGTCGTCCTGCGGGAGGTCCCCGCGGACTGGGAAACCAGGGACATGGGCATCCCCACGATCGCGATCGAGGTGGTCTCTCCCGCCAGCGCGTGCCTCGACCGCGGGGTCAAGTGCCGACGGATGCTGAAGGCGGGCGTGGGCGAGGTCTGGATCGTCGATCCGGCGGCGGGCGTCATCGAGCTTCACGACGCGACCGGGTGCCGGACCGCCACGGGAGAGACGACGCTCGCGAGCGGGGTCGTAGCCGGGTTCGCCCTGACGCCGGCCAGGCTGTTCAGCCCCGCGGTGTGAGCGCCGGGGAGGCGAGGTTGCGCCCCCGGCGTTCGTAGAAGGACGATGTCCCCCGTGTCGATCGCCCCCGCCGTTGCCCTCGCCGTTGCCCTCCGAGGGCGCCGGACTCGCTGGCGTTGCACGGGGGTCCTGGCTCTCTGGCTCGCCTGCATCGGCCCCCCGGCGGCGGAGGCCGACGGCTTCCGCGCTCGCGAGGAAGCGCTCAAGGCGCTGGGGATCGACTCCGATCTGCGGCCCCGGATCCACCGGGCGATCGACCTGGCCGTACGGCGCCTCGTGAGCCTGCAGCGTCCGGACGGCGCCTACCGCGCCGCGACACCCACCACGGTGCCCCTCGACGCCGGCCAGGCTTCGCTCCTCACCCTGGCGCTCGCCCACGCCTCCACGGCGGAGTCGATCCCGGCCGCCCGGCGAGGGGCCCGGCGTCTGTTCGTGGAGGACTCGGGCAACGCCGCCGCGCTCCGGGCACAGACGTACGTCGCAGGGCTCGCGGGGCTGCTGGCGGCCGACCCCGTGTGCGAGGTGCCTGCGCGGGACGCCCAGGACATCGGGCTGGCGCTCGTCGGCGGGCAGGATGGCTCCACGGGCTGGTGGGCCTACAACCTGGGCCGCATCTCGAAGCTGCGCGCGGGGGCGAACGTGCTGCCCGGCGTCGTCAACCTCTCCACGACGCAGTTCGCCGTGCTGGGTCTGTGGGGGCTCTCCCGCGCGCGCGTCGACGTGCCCGACCGCGTCTGGATCCAGCACGCGAAGGGGATCTGCAAGTACCAGGCGGCCGACGGGTCCTGGCCCTACGGTCCGGCGAAGGCGAAGCAGGGGTACCTCAACGGCACGTTCATGGGCATCGCGAGCGTGCTCGTCGCCGAGGACGCGCTTCGCACGGAGGGCGCCCACGTCGAGCTCCTGCGCGAGCTGGCGGTCGCGCGGACGCGGGGGATCCTCGCGCTCCGACGCGACGTCGTCGCGTACTTCGCGGGGGCGGGGCCCACGACTCGCCGGCCCCGGAGCCTCGCCTTCGACGCGTACGGCCTCTACGCGCTCGAGAAGGCCTGCATCTTCGCGGGGATCGATCGGATCGACGGGTGGTCCTGGTACGAGCGGGGTGCGAAGCTCCTGGTCGAAGCCCAGGACGAGGACGGCGGCTGGAACGGCGACCTCGTCTCCACGGCGTTCTGCCTCCTCTTCCTGGTTCGCTCCCCCGAGCGCCACAAGCCGACGGTCACGGTCACGGAGGCGCCGCGGCCGCTGGCGCCGGCCATGCCCCCGATCGGGCCTCCCCGGCCCGAAAGCCCGCGGCCTCCGCCCGCGACCACGCCGTCCGGGCCGGATCGCAAGCCCGGCGGCCGCTGAGGTCCGTACGCGGTACCGTAGGTCCATGCTGCGCCGGCTCGGTCTCGTCGCACAGTCGATCGCGTGCGCGTGCGCGTTCGCGTCCGCGGTCCCGCGCGTGGGCGCCGACCCTCCCTCGGCCCCCGCCGCCCCCAAGGATTCCCCCGCGAAGGTTGCGGCCCCCCTGCGCTTCGTCGGGCCGCGCTCGGGGCCGGAGCGGGCGAAGGCGCTCGCGCGATTCGGCGGCGGCGAGGCGAGCGAGCGCGCGGTCGAGGCGGCGCTCGACTGGCTCGCGCGGCACGAGGACGGGCGCGGGGGCTGGGACGCGGACGGCTTCCCCGCGCGGTGCGACCCCAAGGGGCCGAAGTGCGCGGGGATCGGCAAGGGGCAGCACGGGGAGGAGGTCCCGTGCCCGTTCGACGGGGCGATCTCGGCGCTCGCGACGTTGGCGTTCCTCGGCGCGGGGCACGGGCCGTGGGTGGTGGGCGATCG
>JAYTCP010000278.1:0-5875 GCA_043736435.1 Planctomycetia bacterium
GGTATCATGCGAACTACTCACGAACATCCGCCGCGGAGCCTTCGATGTCGTTCACAGTCCCCTCGCCGGTCCTACACCGCCCGTCCCGTGCGCCGAACGTACGGCAACTCGCCGTGACGGCGTTCTCGACAGCGTGACGCCTCCGGCGCTCTGAAATTGACGTCTCTTGAGACCGCCCGGGCTCCCCTTGCGTCCACACACCCGGGCCGTACACCCGCGGTGCGGCACCCGGCGACCGTCGGACTGCGTTGCCTGTGTCGGCGCTGTGAGGCGCCTGAGTTGGACCCCCGCCGAAGTCGCGCACCCCGAAGGGAGACTCATCCGGGGGATCGGCCGCCGGGTCCAGCGCGTGCGTTCGGTACGACCTCCGGTAGTTCGACACGCACAGTCTGAAGTCGAACCGCCGCCCCCACGGCAGGGCCCGACCGTCCGCCCCCCGTGCGGCACGATCCCGCTGCGGTTCGGAAGGGAGACCGTAACGCCAGCCGGAGCCGCTCAGAACGTGTGAAGAAATCGCCTTCGCTCGGCTTCCGGGGGCCAAGCCCCCCGGAAACCCGCTCGGCGTGCGGGCCCTTCGGGCCCGCGCTTCGCGGCCGTGACGGAGTCTTCGATTCCTTCACGGCCTCTCAGTTCCGCCTTCCGGTTCTTCCACGCCAAGAACCCCCGTGGCTCCTTCAGATCGTTCCAGGAGATCCCGAGGACGGCCGTCGCCGGTTCGTCGAGGGTCTGGGCCAGAAGCCGCTCTTCAGTTCAGGGTCCTGGGCCATGTCGATCGATTGCCTCGGCGCCGATTGGAAAGCCTCGGGATCGCCGCCGAAGACGAAGACACCGGGCGGGATGTAGACGAACCCTTGACCTGCGTCCCGTCGTGCCGCACCTCGACGCGGTTCCAGTCGATCGACTCGATGCGATCGAACGGCTTGACGCCGGCCTTCGCAGGGACCAGCCGCGCGGTCTTGGCGAAGTGGCGCCGAGGGCGCACCGCGGAGCGCGAGGATCGCGCCGAGCCTGGCGCCGGGGACGCGGCGATCCAGGTCCTCGGCGCCGAGAGGTTCCGGCCCGGCTCCACGGCCCCTGCACACCGGAACCGGCCTCGGAAGAGTGACGAGATTCGGGTAGCGAAAGTGACGAGATTCGGACCGACCGCGCGATGAGTTGGGAGGCCCCCCCCGGAAGCGGGCCCTACTTCGGCGGCGGCGCCGCCGGCCCCTCGCGGCGGAGCGGCGTGAAGAGGCGCGTCTGCGCCTCGGGCAGGACCACGGCCATCAGGGCCTCGGTGACGTTGGTGCGCACGTCGGACGTGAAGAGCACGTCCATCTCGGCGCGCACCTCCTCGGGGAGGTCGTCCATGTCGCGCCGGTTGCCCTCGGGCAGCAGCACCCTGCGGATGCCGGCGCGGTGCGCCGAGAGCACCTTCTCCTTGATGCCGCCCACGGGCAGCACGCGGCCCTTGAGCGTCACCTCGCCCGTCATGGCGAGGTCGGCGCGGACGGGCTTGCCGGTGAAGAGGGAGACGAGCGCCGTGACGATGGTCACGCCCGCGCTCGGGCCGTCCTTCGGCGTCGCGCCCTCGGGCACGTGGACGTGGACGTCCTGGGTGCGGAACGCGTCGGCGGGGATGCCGAGCTCCTCCGCGTGGCTGCGCACCCACGAGAACGCGAGGTCCACGCTCTCGCGCATGACCTCGCCGAGCCGGCCCGTGATCACCACGCGGCCCCCGCCGGGCATCGCCTGCGCCTCGATGAAGAGCACGGTGCCGCCGCCCGCGGTCCAGGCGAGACCCGTCGCCACGCCGACCGAGGGGTCGCGCGCGCGCGCCTCGTCGGTGAAGTGCGGCTTGCCGAGGTAGGTCCCGACGTCCTCCACGCCCACGACCACGTGCGGCGGCTTCGCGGCGGACGCCTTGTCCTTCGTCTCCTTCGTCCCCTTCGCCGCCTTCGCCCCCTCGCCGGCCCTCGGCTTGGCCGGGGCCTGCTCGGCGTCGGAGGGGGCCGCGGCGTCCTTCCCGTCCTTCTCGGCCGTGCCGCCCGCGACCTTCAACGCCACCTTCCGGCAGACGCTGCCGAGCAGGCGCTCGAGGTTGCGTACGCCCGCCTCGCGGGTCCACCCGTCGATCACGAAGCGCAGCGCGGCGTCGGTCCACTCGACCTGGTCGGGCCCGAGCCCCGTCTCGGCCGCCACCTTCGGCAGCAGGTGCCTCCGCGCGATGTGGAACTTCTCCTCGCGGGTGTAGCCGGCGAGCGTGATGACCTCCATGCGGTCCCTGAGCGGTCCGGGGATGTCGTCGAGGAAGTTCGCCGTGGCGATGAAGAAGACCTTCGACAGGTCGAACGGAAGGTCGAGGTAGTGGTCGGTGAAGTTCGCGTTCTGCTCGGGGTCGAGCACCTCGAGCATGGCCGACGCGGGGTCGCCCCGGCTCGGATCGCTGCCCATCTTGTCGATCTCGTCGATCATGAAGACGGGGTCGCGGGTGGCCGCGCGCTTGAGCGCCTGGATCACCTTGCCCGGCAGCGCGCCCACGTACGTGCGCCGGTGTCCCTTGATCTCCGCCTCGTCCCGCATCCCGCCGACGGAGACGCGGACGAAGGGCCGCCCCACGGCCTCGGCGACGCTGCGCCCGAGGCTCGTCTTGCCCACGCCCGGCGGGCCCGCGAGGCACAGGATGGGGCCGCGCGGGTCCTTCTTGAGCCGCCGCACCGCGAGGAACTCGAGGATGCGCTCCTTGACGTCCTCGAGGCCGAAGTGGTCGCGATCGAGGACGACGCGCGCCCTCTCGAGGTCGATCCGCGCGCGGCTCGTCACGTTCCACGGCAGATCGAGGATCCACCCGACGTACGTGCGCACCACGTTGTACTCGGCCGACGACGTCGACATCTGGGCGAGCCGGTCGAGCTCTCGCGACGCCGCCTCGTCCACCTCCTTGGGCAGCCCCAGCGCCTTCACGCGCTCGCGCAGGTCGGCCACCTCCTGGTCGGTGTCGGCGTCCTCGCCGAGCTCCTTGCGGATCGCGCGCATCTGCGCCCGCAGCAGCGTCTCCCGCTGGCGCCGGTCGATCTCGACGCGCACCTTCTGGCCGACGTCCTGCTGGACGCGCACGCGGGCGATCCCCTCCTCGAGCACGTCCTCGAGGATCTTCAGCCGGTCCGCGACGTCCGCCGTCGCGGCCACCTTCCGCTTCACGGCGAGCGGGAGGTTCAGGTGCGCCCCCACCAGGTCGGCGAAGCGCCCGCCCCCCGCGATGTTCATCCGGAGGATGTCCACCATCTCGCTCGGGTAGCCGCCCTCGACGCGGATCAGCTCGTCCACCATCTCCATGCAGCGGTAGATGAGGCCGTCCACCTCGGGGCCCCGGGGCTCGCGGACCTTCACCTCGGCCACGCGGCACGTGAGATAGGGCTCGGTCCGCACGATCTCCTTCGCCTGGATCCGTCTCAGGCCCTGGAAGACGACCTGAATCGTGTCGTTGGGCATCTTCATCCGGTGGATCACGCGGCAGGCCACGCCCACCGGCAGCACGTCGGACAGGCGCTCGAGCTGCTCGGTCTCGGGATCCTTCGGGAAGAGGCACGCCACGATCACGCTGTCGCCGGGGTTCTGCTCGAGGAGCCGCAGGCCCTGCGGCTTGCTCACCTGCACGGACACGACGTCGTAGGGGAACACGACGCTGCTCGACAGGACCACCGCGGGGATCTGCTCCGGGATCTCGACGTCGTGGAGGTCGGGCGCGGGCGAGGCCATCGGAAGCGATCCTAGCGCGGATGGGCGGCCTCGCGGCGCGGGAAGGCACGGACGGGGCCGAGCGGACGAGGGCACGCTCGATGCGGCAGGTCAGGGGCTCTCGGGCGCGAAGGGCCCGACGGGGGCCCCGCCCCGCGGCAGCCCGTACCGAACGGAGTACGACCGCCCGGATCGCCTTACCCTGTCCCTTCCCCCACCCTTCCCCCGTCGGGTCCTTCGCGGGCCCGAAAGCCCATGACCACCCCCAAGCACCCCTTCGGCGCACGCTCCTCCCTCCCGACCCCCGCCGGGCCCGTCGACGTCTTCCGCCTCGACGCGCTCGCGAAGGCGGGCGTCGCCGGCGTCGACCGCCTCCCCTACTCGATCCGCGTGATCCTCGAGGCGGCGCTGCGCAACGTCGACGGCTTCGTCGTGACCGAGGAGGACGTGCTCGGGCTCGCGCGGTGGAACGCGAAGGCGCCGGCCGCGGTCGAGGTGCCCTTCAGCCCGGCGCGGGTGGTCCTCCAGGACTTCACGGGCGTCCCGTGCGTGGTCGACCTCGCGGCCATGCGCGACGCGATGAGGCGGCTGGGCGGGTCGCCCGGGAAGATCAACCCGCTGGTCCCCGTGGACCTCGTGATCGACCACAGCGTGCAGGTGGACGCGTTCGGCTCCGCGGACGCGCTCGGGAAGAACGTCGAGATCGAGTTCGCGCGGAACGGCGAGCGCTACCGCTTCCTCAAGTGGGGCCAGAAGGCGTTCGCGCAGTTCCGGGCCGTGCCGCCCGCGACCGGCATCGTCCACCAGGTCAACCTCGAGCACCTCGCGCGCGTCGTCGAGACGCGGCGGGTCGGCGGCCGCACGGTCGCGATGCCCGACAGCTGCGTGGGGACCGACTCCCACACGACGATGATCAACGGACTGGGCGTCGTGGGCTGGGGCGTGGGCGGGATCGAGGCCGAGGCGGTCATGCTGGGCCAGCCCGTCTACATGCTCACGCCGCGCGTCGTCGGCATGCGGTTGACGGGCCGGGTACGCGAGGGCGTCACGGCGACGGACCTCGTCCTCACGGTGACCCAGGTGCTCCGCAAGAAGGGCGTCGTCGACCAGTTCGTCGAGTTCTTCGGCCCCGGCCTCGACTCCATGTCCCTGCCCGACCGCGCGACGGTGGCGAACATGGCCCCCGAGTACGGCGCGACCATGGGCTTCTTCCCCGTGGACGACGAGACGCTGCGCTACCTTCGCCTCACGGGGCGCGACGAGCGGCAGGTGGGCCTCGTCGAGCGGTACGCGAAGGAGCAGGGGCTCTTCCGCACGGTCACGTCCCCCGAGCCGGTCTTCACCGACGTGGTCGAGCTGGACCTCGGGAAGATCGAGCCGTCCATGGCGGGCCCCAAGCGCCCGCAGGACCGCGTCGCGCTCGGCGCGGTGAAGGAGGGCTTCCGCAGGCTCCTGCCGGTCCCGCCGGCCGACCGCGGTTTCGGGCTCTCCGAGGCGGCGATCGCGAGGAAGGGCCGGATGCCCGCGGCCGTCGCCTCGGCGGGCAAGGGCGGCGGCACGGCCGTCGCCGAGGGCGTCGAGGTGGGCCACGGCGTCGTGGTGATCGCGGCGATCACCTCCTGCACGAACACGAGCAACCCGTCCGTGCTCCTCGCGGCGGGCCTGCTCGCGAAGAAGGCCGTCGAGAAGGGCCTGAAGGCGGCTCCGTGGGTGAAGTCGAGCCTCGCGCCCGGCTCCCGCGTCGTGACCGACTACCTCGACAAGGCCGGACTCTCGACCTACCTCGACCGGCTCGGCTTCCAGACGGTCGGCTACGGGTGCACCACCTGCATCGGGAACTCGGGTCCGCTGCCCGCCGAGGTGAGCCAGGCGCTCGCGGCGTCGGGGGTCGTCGCCGCCGCCGTGATCTCGGGCAATCGCAACTTCGAGGGCCGCGTCCATCCCGAGGTGAAGGCGAACTACCTCGCGAGCCCGCCGCTGGTCGTCGCGTACGCGATCGCCGGCACCGTCGACCGCGACCTCGTCACCGAGCCGCTCGGGACGGGCAAGGACGGCAAACCCGTCTTCCTGAAGGACGTGTGGCCGACGAGCGCCGAGATCGCCGCCGCCGCCGCGAGCGCGCTGGCCCCCGCCATGTTCACGGACCGGTACGGCAACG
>JAYTCP010000279.1:0-4314 GCA_043736435.1 Planctomycetia bacterium
TCGCGTCGCGCGCCCGAGCCGGGGACCGCCCGAAGGGCGAGGCCAAGCCCTCCGCGCGCGGCGACAGCGTGCGCTCGTTCACGCTCGACGACCTCGACGGGAAGCCCCATGCGCTCTCCGACGCGCGGGGAGCGAGCGCCGTGGTCCTCGCCTGGACGGCGCCGGGCTGCCCCGTGGCCGAGGTCTACGCGCCGCGCCTGGCCGCGATCGCGACGTCGTACGGCGCGCGCGGCGTCCGCTTCTACGGCGTCTCGAGCGACGCCGAGCGCGACCTGGAGGAGCTCCGCGCTCTCGTCCGCAAGCATGCGATCCCCTATCCCCTGCTCGTCGACGCCGACGCGACCCTGGCGTCCCGCGTCTCCGCGCTCACCACGACCACCGTGGTGGTCCTCGACCCGAACTGGCGCGTGCGCTACCGCGGCGCGGTGGACGACCAGTACGACCCGAAGGGGCGCCGGGAGCGGCCGGAGCACGAGTGGCTGAAGGACGCGCTCGACGCCGTCCTCGCCGCGAAGGCCGTGGCGGTCGAGGGCACGGAGGCGCCGGGCTGCCCCATCACCTTCCCGTCGAGGAAGGCGCCCGCCGATGCGAACGCCCCCACGTGGAGCGGCGCCGCGGCGGCCATCGTCCACGCGCGCTGCGGGACCTGCCACCAGCCCGGGACCGCCGCGCCGTTCTCGTTGCGCTCGCCCTCCGACGTGGCGCCTCGCGTGACCGTCCTGAAGGCCGTCATCGAGGACGGGCGGATGCCGCCCTGGCACGCGGCGGCTCCGTCGGGCATCGCCTTCTCGAACGATCGCCGCCTGACGCCCGACGAGAGGAAGACCCTGCTCGCCTGGCTCGACGGTGGCGCGCCCGTGGGCGACCTCTCGAAGGCGCCGCCCCCCCCGCCGGTCGTGCCCCCCGATGCCTGGGAGATCGGCAAGCCTGACGCCGTCTTCGCGTTCGCCTCCCCCGAGAAGATCCCGGCCGAGGGGGTCGTGCCGTACCGTTTCGTCGAGGTGAAGACGGACTTCCCCGAGGACCGTTGGGTCGCGGCGGTCGAGGTCTCGCCCGGCGCGCCCGACGTGGTCCATCACGTGCTCGTGGCGATCGCGCCCGAGGGGGCCCTGCGCCGCGGCGCGAAGATGGCGCTGTTCACCCCGACCAGCGGTTTCTTCGCCGCGATGGTCCCGGGCGGCAAGTCCCACGTCTACCCGTCGGGGATGGCGAAGAAGCTGCCGAAGGGCGCCAAGCTCGTGTTCCAGATGCACTACACGCCGGGCGGCGTGGCGCGGGAGGACACGACGCGGATCGGGTTCCGCTTCGCGAAGGGCGAGCCCGAGCGCGAGGTGAAGACCGCGGGAGCCTTCAACCCCGCGTTCGCCATCCCGCCGGGCGAGAGCGACTGGGAGGTGAAGTCCCTCGTCCCGGTGCCGTTCAACGCGCGCATCCTCTCGTACATGCCCCACATGCACCTGCGGGGCAAGTCGTTTCGTTATCTCATCATGCGGCCCGGTCGCCCCGACGAGACGATCCTCGACGTGCCCGCGTTCGACTTCAACTGGCAGACGCCCTATCGCCTCGCTACGCCCCAAAGGGTGCCGAAGGGGGCCTTCCTCAAGTGCGTCGCGCACTTCGACAACTCGGAGGGCAACCCGTACAACCCCGACCCGACCGCCACCGTCCACTGGGGCGACCAGACCTGGGACGAGATGATGATCGGCTACGTCGACTACGTGGTGGATCCGGACTGAGAGAGAGTGTGAGTTTTTCGCCATCGGCGGCGTGCGGGCTGCTCGTCGAGTCCCGTGCCGCGCGGCCGCCGTGTAGCGACGCCGGCCGCGGGCACGGGGCCCGCGGCCGGCGCGGCCGCGTCGGGAGACGCGCGTTTCGCTCGACTACCGTCCGTCGCCACCGCGGAGGCCGCGTCCGAAGCCGCCGCGCGGGCCTCTTCCGTCACGCGGGCCCCGGCCGTCGCGGGGACCGGAGCCTCCTTCGCTGAGGCCCATGCGACCCTGGTGACGATGCCCCGCATGTCGCGGCGCGAGGAGCATGCCCTCGAACGCCCTGAGCAGCTTCTGCTCGTTCAAGGTCTTGCCGTGCTCCTTCGCCTTCGCCTCGAGCTTCGCCTTCTGCTCGGCGGTGAGCGAGTCGAGGACCTTGCGCGCGGGCGCCTCGAGCGAGGCGAGCGCCGACCCGACGGCGACCTTGACCTTCGCGTGGACGTCCTTCCGGGTCTCCTTCGTGCGGGGGCTGGTCCGCGCGTCCTGGAAGATCGCCAGGATCCTCGTGCGCAGGTCCAGGCGCACGGGGGCCGCCAGGGCGCTGCCCTCGGCCACGATCGCGCGCTGGGCCTCGGTGAGCTCGAGCATGCGCAGCAAACGGGCCGTCTTGCGATGCTGGCGGTGCATTCGCGCGTGCGCCCTGGCGGACGCGGCGCGGGCGTGCGGACCGCTGAGGGGACCACCACGACCGCGTCCCGCGCCGTCGCCGGGCCCGGCTTGGGAGGTCGCGGGAGCGATGGCGAAGAGGACGGCGAGGACGGCGGCGAGGGGGAGGCGGCTCATCGGAGGAACTCCTAGGCACCCCCGGGGGTGCGGACCTCCCTTGAAACCCGTCGTCTACCGCGGGGTAGCGCGGGGCCCCTACGTCGGGGGGCGGGTCCCCCTCCCGGTATGTTCCCTACGCGCGGTATGGCGGTTGCGCGGTATGGCAATTGCGACGCAGGGGTCGTATCCCCGGAGCGATGGTGATACCGTCCCCTGCGAAGGACGACCTGGAGACACCGAACATGCGAACGAGCCTACGTAACCTGGCGTGCCTGCGGTGGTTCGCGATCCTCGCCGTGTGGTTCCTCGCGGCAGGACGCCTCTCCGCCGACGATCCCGAGTTCGTCGACGTCCCCGACGTCGTCGGAAAGCCGCGGGCCGAGGCCCTCCAGTCGCTCGAATCATTGGGGTTCCTCGTCGGCACGTACGAGATCGCCGGCGAGCCGGTGGACACCGTCGCGGCCCAGCTCCCGGCCGCGGGGCAGACCCTTCCGCCGGGCGGGATCGTGCTGATCCAGGTGCGTCGGAAGACGAGCGAGCCGACCTCGGCTCCGAAGGCCACGGGGTTGACGATCGCGGAGGCGAGCAACGCGCTCGGACGGCTCTACGTCCTCGAGCTCGTGCCCGTCGCCGGCGCGGACGGCGATCGAGGACGCATCGTCGAGCAGACGCCTGCGCTCGCGCAGCCCCTCGTGCTGCGCGGCACGTTGACGTTGAAGTACGTCCCCGACACGACGCTTACGACCCCGGTCCCCGTGCCGAGCGTCGCGGGCCTCTCCACCTCCCAGGCCATCGACGCGATGGCGGCCGCGGGCCTCCTCGCGCGCGTGGTCGAGACGAGCGTGCCCGGCGCGCCCGTGGACCTCTGCGTCGGTCAGGTCCCGCTGCCCGGCACCGAGCTCTCGCGCTACGCCAGCGCCTGGCTCGTCGTGACCGTCCCGGGCCCGGACGCGCCGCCTCCGCCGACGGGTCCCGCCCCCGTCGCGGTGCCGAACGTGCTCGGGATGAGCGAGGCCTCGGCGCGCGCGGCCCTCGACGCGGCGGGGCTGCCCGCCACGGTCGAGTGGATCGACGGCCCGGGCGAGCGCGCCTTCCTCGTCGAGACGCAGGATCCGGCGCCCGAGGCCCAGGTGGAGGCGGGCGCGGAGGTCCGCCTCCAGATCGTCCGCTTCATGCCTGGCGGCGGGCCGCCGCTTCCGCTGGATCCCGGGCAGCCGCCCTCGCCGCAGGCGTCGGTCCCGGACCTCATCGGTCGCACCCAGGCCCAGGCCGAGGAGATCCTCTCGTCGCTCGGCCTCCTCTCGAATCCGATCCTCGAGACGAACCCGGCCTCGCTCCCCCTGCGCGTCTACGCGCAGAAGGAGGTGCCCGGCTCCGTCGTCCTCCTCGGCACTCCGATCACGTATCGCGTCGCGAAGCCCCTGCCCCCGCCCCAGCCGGTGCCCGTGCCCGACCTCTTCGGACGGACCGTCGGCAACGCCCTCGGCGCGGCAGCGCAGGCCGGCCTCGGGCTGTCCGTGAGCTACGTGACGACGGCGGCGCACCCGCCCTATCGCGTGTACGCGCAGAACGTCCCCGCATGGAGCATCGTGCCGCTGGGCACGACGATCGCGGTCAAGGTGGCGAAGCCGCCGGCCGGCCCGATGACGGTGATCGTCCCCAACCTGACGGGCAAGACGAAGGGCCAGGCCCTCTCGATCCTCGCCACCGCGGGGCTCTCCGGCAACGGGACCGAGGTCTCCGTGGCGAACCAACCCCCGTTCCTGGTGTTCGCGCAGAACCC
>JAYTCP010000280.1:0-2394 GCA_043736435.1 Planctomycetia bacterium
CGTGGACGCGCTGGGCTTCCTGTGGGTGGACAAGACCCAGAAGTGCCAGGTCGAGCAGGGGACGTGCGACGCGGGCGCCTTCTTCATCCAGGCGACGGCCTGACGCCGGGAGACGAGAACGATGTTGAAGCAGGCCGGCGACTGGCTGCGGGGCTCACAGGTCTGGAAGAGCATCTTCCGGCACGGACCGCCCACGACCGCGCGCAACCGCACGATGGTCATGCTCTCGAACGTGTTCCTGCACCTCCACCCCGTGCGGGCGCGCGCGTCGGGCATCCGGATGTCGTTCACGTGGTGCATGGGCGGGCTCACGTTCTTCCTCTTCCTCGTGGAGTCCGTGACCGGCATCCTCCTGATGTTCTACTACCGCCCCGTGGCGGCCAGCGCGTACAGCGACATCATGGCGCTGCGCGAGGACGTGCCGCTCGGCATCATGCGCGAGATCCACCGCTGGGGCGCCCACGCGATGGTGATCACGGTGTGGCTCCACATGTTCCGGGTCTTCATGACCGGGTCGTACAAGCCGCCGCGCGAGTTCAACTGGGGCATCGGGGTCGTCCTCCTCGTCCTGACGCTGCTCCTGTCGTTCACGGGCTACCTGCTGCCCTGGGACCAGCTGGCCATCTGGGCCGTCACCGTCGGCACGAACATGGCCCGCGCGCACCCGGTCATCGGCCACGAGGGCCCCGGCGCCAACCTCCTCCAGGTCGACGGGATCCAGCTCGTCCACTCCGGCGCCGACATCCGGTACGCCCTCCTCGGCGGCCGGTTCGTCGGCGAGGCGACCCTCCTCCGCTTCTACGTCCTCCACTGCATCGCCGTGCCGGTGATGGCCATGATCCTCATGGCCGTCCACTTCTGGCGTGTCCGCAAGGACGGCGGCATCAGCGGGCCCCTCTAGGCCCCCGGGAGACTGCCGCCATGGCGATGTTCGACGACCTGATCAACTGGCTCACGGACCCCCGGGTCCTCTTCTTCGTCTCGATCGTCCTGTTCCTGGCGAGCGTCCAGTTCGCCAAGGTCTGGACGCGGCCGCCGATCGCCCTGGGCATCGGGGCGTTCCTCGTGCTGTTCGGGATCTACGCGGCCACGCACCACCAGGTGGCCGACACGCTCAGCAAGCCCGACAACATCCCGATCGTGATCATCATCGCGGTCCTCGGCTTCCTCTACTGGCTCGCGATGCGCCAGGCCGTGCAGAACGACGAGAGGCTCGCCAGGGGCGAGCCTCCGCGCGAGGCCGCCGAGAAGAACCGCAAGGTCCTCGTCTGGCCCGACCTCGTCTACACCGAGCTGATCGCGATGGTCGTGGCGACCGTGGTCCTCGTCGCCTGGTCGGTCCTGCTCCCGGCGCCCCTCGAGGAGCCCGCGAACGCGGCCCGCACCCCGAACCCGTCGAAGGCCCCATGGTACTTCCTCGGGCTCCAGGAGATCCTCGTCTACTTCGACCCGTGGTGGGCCGGCGTGGGCCTCCCGGGCACGATCATGATGGGCCTGATCGCGATCCCGTACGTCGACCGCAACCCGAAGGGCAACGGCTACTTCACGCTGCGCGAGCGCAAGTCGGCGATCACGGTCTTCTGCTTCGGCTTCTTCATCCTCTGGCTGCTCCTCGCCTTCATCGGCACGTTCCTCCGCGGCCCGGGCTGGAACTTCTTCGGCCTCTTCAAGGACTGGGACGTCAACTACGTCGCCGAGCTGAACAACATCAACCTGTCCGAGATCGTGTGGGTGAAGATCCTCGGGACCCGCGAGCCGACCTTCTGGCTCACCCGGGAGATCTGGGGCTTCCTCGCCGTGGGCTTCTACATGGGCGTGCTGCCCGTGATCATCGCGGCGACGGTCGGCAAGAAGCTCTTCCGCGAGCTCGGGGCGATCCGCTTCGGAGTGGTGGTCAACCTGGGGCTCCTGATGGCGGCGCTGCCCATCAAGATGATCCTGCGCTGGTTCCTCAACCTGAAGTACGTGATCTACTGGCCCGAGATCCTGCTCAACGTCTAGGTCGCGACGGGAAGGGAACGCACGCTCCATGCCGCAGATCAACCGGGACAAGGAGACGCTCTACCCGCCGGGGCGCCTCAGCCTGTGGTTCCTCGCGACGAGCGCCGCGCTGGTCGGCGCCATCGTCTGGATGCTCGCGGGCGACTTCGTGCGCTCGTGGAAGTCGGTCCAGCGCGACTTCTTCGAGCGCCACGCCGGGCTCCTCGAGGTGAAGCGCGAGCTCGCCGACCGCGAGCTGCGGTCCCCCGACCCGAAGGACGCCGCCGCGGTGAAGGCCCAGGCCGAGCTCCGCGACCTCCGCGCCCAGATCGCCCTGGCCCAGCGGGCGCTCGGCGAGAAGGGCAAGCGCGAGGAGATCGAGCGCCTCGAGGCCGAGGTCGTCGAGCAGAAGAC
>JAYTCP010000281.1:0-10296 GCA_043736435.1 Planctomycetia bacterium
CGGACCAGGAACGGGACGCCCTGCCACCGCCAGGAGTTCACGACCAGCCGGAGCGCGGCGAACGTCTCCGTGGTGGATCCCTGCGCGACGCCCGGCTCGTCGAGGTACCCGCGGACCTGGCCGCGCACGAGGTGCGTCGGGTCGAGGGCGGGCATGCCCTTGAGCACCTTCACCTTCTCGTCGCGCAGGGTCTCGGTGTCGTGGCTGCGGGGCGGCGGCTCCATCGCCACGTTGGAGATGATCTGGAGGAGGTGGTTCTGCACGACATCGCGCAGGGCGCCCGTCCTGTCGTAGAAGGCCCCTCGACCCTGGACGCCGAAACTCTCCGCCATCGTGATCTCGACGCGCTCGACGTAGTGGTGGTTCCAGATGGGCTCGAGGAACGAGTTGGCGAAGCGGAAGAATACGAGGTTCTGGACGGCGCCCTTGCCGAGGTAGTGGTCGATGCGGAACACGTCGCTCTCCGCGAAGTGCGCGTGCAGCGTCGCGTTGAGCGCCCGCGCCGAGGCGAGGTCGCTGCCGAAGGGCTTCTCGAGCACGAGTCGCGCACCCGCGGTGCATCCGGTCTTGGCGAGCTGGCGGCACACGAGGCCGAAGGCGTCCTGCGGGATCGCCATGTAGTGCACGGGACGCGAGGCCCCTCCGAGCGCGCCGCGGATCGCGTGGAAGGTGGCCTCCTCCGCGTAGTCCCCGCCGACGTAGCGCAGCCGCGTGCAGAGCCTCTCGAACACGGCCTCGTCGACGCCGCCTCCATGCGCCACGAGGCTCTCCCGCACGCGCTTGCGGAGGTCGTCGGCGGTCCACGGCTGTCGACCCACGCCGACCACGGGCACGTCGAGGACGCCCCGCCGCACCATCCGCTGCAGCGCGGGGAAGATCTTCTTGAATGCGAGGTCGCCCGTCGCGCCGTAGAGGACGAGGGCGTCGGCCGTGGCGGCTGCGCTCACGACGCCTTCTCCGCGTGGCCGCCGAAGGCGCTCCGCATGGCGGAGAGCACCTGGTCGGCGAACGTCGCCCGCCCGCGGGAGGCGAACCGCGCGTAGAGCGCCGCGGTCAGCACCGGCGCGGGAACGCCCTCGTCCACGGCGGCGTGCACCGTCCACCGTCCCTCGCCCGAGTCGGAGACGCGCCCCAAGAACCCCTCGAGGCGCGGGTTGGCGGCCAGCGCGCCCGCGGTCAGGTCGAGCAGCCACGAGCCGACGACGCTCCCGCGCCTCCAGAGCTCGGTGACCTCGGCGAGATCGAAGTCATACCGGTAGTGCTCGGGGGAGCGCAGCGGCGTCGTCTCGGCATCGACGGCGTGTCTCTCCTTCCCCACGGATGCCTCCTTGAGGATGTTGAGGCCCTCGGCGTAGGCGGCCATGAGCCCGTACTCGATCCCGTTGTGGACCATCTTCACGAAGTGGCCGGCCCCGCTGGGCCCGCAGTGGAGGTACCCGCGCTCGGCGGTCCCCGGGGTGCCCGTGCGGCCGGGCGTGCGCGGCGCGGACTCGACGCCGGGCGCGAGCGCCGCGAACACGGGGTCGAGGCGGGCGACGACCGCCGGCTCGCCCCCGATCATCTGGCAGTACCCCCGCTCGAGGCCGTGCACGCCGCCGCTCGTACCGACGTCCACCCAATGGATCCCTTTCGCACCGAGCTCCTTCGACCGTCGGAGGTCGTCCACGTACCACGTGTTCCCGCCGTCCACGACCGCGTCGCCCCGCGCGAGGTGGGGGACCAGCCCGGCGACGACCTCGTCCACCGCCGCGGCCGGCACCATCAGCCAGACGGCGCGCGGCGCCGGCAGCTTCGCCGCGAGGTCGGCCGGCGAGCTCGCGCCGACCGCGCCCGCCTTCACGAGGTCCGCGATGGCCGCGGCCGACCGGTCGTACACGACGCACGCGTGGCCTGCCTCGAGCAGGCGGCGCACCATGTTCCCGCCCATCCGTCCGAGCCCGACCATCCCGACGTGCATGTGCTCCTCCTCGCCCCATCGGGGCCCTCGTCGACCGACGCGTGGCGTCACCTCGTGCCGCCGCGCGCGCGGCGCAGGCGTCGCACGAGGGCGTTCGTGGAGCTGTCGTGGGTCGGGGCGGGCTCGTCGACCGCCTCGAGCTCGGCGAGCACCCGCTGTGCGAGCGCCTTGCCGAGCTCGACGCCCCACTGGTCGAAGGAGTTCACGCCCCAGAGCGTGCCCTCGACGAACACCTGGTGCTCGTAGAGCGCGACCAGCGCGCCGAGCGCCTCCGGCGTCAGGCGGTCGAGCAGCAGCGTGCTCGTCGGCCGGTTGCCCTCGAAGACTCGGTGCGGCACGAGTGCCTCGGGCGTCCCGTCGGCGCGCACCTCGTCGGGGGTCCTTCCGAACGCGAGCGCCTCCGTCTGGGCCACGACGTTCGCGAGCAGCATGTCGTGGTGGCGTCCGACGGCGTTCAGGGGCCGCGCGAAGGCGACGAAGTCCGCGGGCACGAGCCGCGTGCCCTGGTGGAGCAGCTGGTAGAACGAGTGCTGGCCGTTCGTCCCGGGCTCGCCCCACCACACGGGGCACGTGTCGTGATCCACGACCGTGCCGTCGGTCCGCACGCGCTTCCCGTTGCTCTCCATCGTCAGCTGCTGGAGATAGGCGGGGAACCGCTTCAAGTACTGCTCGTAGGGCAGGACGGCTACGGACGACGCTCCGAAGAAGTTCACGTACCACACGGAGAGGAGGGCCTTGAGCACCGGGAGGTTGCGCGGCCACGGGGCCGTGCGGAAGTGCTCGTCCATCGCCCGGAATCCGCGCAGCATCTCGCGGAAGCGCTCGGGACCGACAGCGAGCATGGTCGAGAGCCCGATGGCGGCGTCCATCGAGTAGCGCCCGCCGACCCAGTCCCAGAAGCCGAACATGTTCGCGGGGTCGATGCCGAAGGCCCGCACGCGCGCGTCGTCGGTCGAGACCGCGACGAAGTGCCGCGCGACCGCCTGCGCGTCGCCGCCGAGCCCGCGGAGAAGCCAGGCCCGCGCGCTCTCCGCGTTCGTCATCGTCTCGAGGGTGGTGAACGTCTTCGACGCCACGATGAACAGGGTCTCGGCGGGGTCGAGGTCCCGGGTCGCCTCCACCAGGTCGGTCGCGTCCACGTTGGACACGAAGCGAAAGACGACGTCCGGGTCGGCGTAATGCCGCAGCGCCTCGTACGCCATGACGGGCCCGAGGTCGCTCCCGCCGATCCCGATGTTCACCACCGCGCGGATGCGCTTGCCGGTGTGGCCTTTCCAGGCCCCGCCACGGACCCGCTCGGCGAAGTCGGCCATGCGGTCGAGGACCTCGTGCACCTTCGGCACCACGTCCTCGCCGTCGACGAGCATCCGCGTCCCGCGCGGCGCGCGCAGCGCGACATGGAGGACCGCCCGGCCCTCGGTGACGTTGATCCGCTCGCCCCCGAACATCGCGTCGACGCGGCCTGCGAGTCCCGACTCCTCCGCGAGCCGCAGGAGGAGGGCCACGGTCTCGTCGGTGACGCGGTGCTTCGACCAGTCGAGGTGGATCCCCGCGCCCTCGGCCGTCAGCCGCTCGCCCCGGGTCGGGTCGGCGGCGAAGAGGCCGCGGAGGTGGCGGCCGGCCACCGACGGATGGTGGGCCGCGAGCGCGGCGTACGCGGCGCGGGCGCGGAGCGGGGCGACGGCCATCGCAAGACCTCCGGGCAGCGGTCGGGATCGGCGTCGACGCCGCGGGTCAGACGGGGCCGGCCACCGCATCGACCTTCGTGGCGAGGCGCGCGATCAGGTCGTTCCACGACTTCACGAACGATTTGGCCCCGTCCTCCTGGAGGCGGGAGGCGAGCGCACCGACGTCCACTCCGGCCGCGGTGAAGCGCCCGAGCACGGCCTCGCAGTCGCCACCGTCCCGCGGCATCGGGGCCCCGGCCTTCCCGTGGTCGGCGAAGGCCTTGAGCGTCCCTTCGGGTACGGTGTCCACCGTCAGCGGCGCGGCGAGCGCCTCGACGTAGAGCACGTCCGACGCCGCGGGGTCCTTCGTGCCGGTGCTGGCCCACAGCACGCGCTGCGGCCGCGCACCGGCATTGAACGCGCGCTGCCACCGCGGCGAGGCGAACAGATCGCACGCCGCCGCGAACGTCCGCCTCGCGATCGCGATCCCCAGCTGGTTGCGCAGCGCGGGCGGGACCTGGGCCGCCACGGCGCCGTCCCAACGGCTGACGAACAGGGACGCGACGGAGGCGACGTCGGGCGAGAGCCCCGCCGCGATCCGTCGCTCGACGCCGCGCAGGTAGGCGTCCGCCGCCGCGAGATGGTGCTCGCGCGAGAAGAGCAGCGTCACGTTCACCGGGACGCCGGCGAAGATGGTCTCCTCGATGGCCGGCAGGCCCTCGCGGGTGCCGGGGATCTTGATCATGAGGTTGCGCCGCCCCGCCTTCGCGTGCAGCGCGCGGGCGGCATCGATCGTGGCGCGGGTGTCGTACGCGAGCAGCGGCGACACCTCGAGGGACACGTAGCCGTCCACCCCGGCCGTGCGCTCGTGCACCGGGCGGAACAGGTCGGCGGCGCGCGCGAGGTCCTCGATGGCGAGCTCGAAGAAGAGGTCCTCGCCCCGCTGGCCCGCGCGGACGCGCTTCGCGATCGACGCGTCGTAGGCCCGGCTGTTCTTGAGCGCCTGGTCGAAGATCGTCGGGTTCGACGTGAGACCCGTCACCGACCACTCGTCGACGTAGCGGCGCAGCGTCCCGTCGTCGAGCAGGTCCCGGGTGATGTTGTCGAGCCAGAGGCTCTGGCCGAGGTCGTGCAGCGCGCGCGTGGACTTCATGGGGGGCCTCGCCACGGACGGGGAATGGCCGTCCGCCGAAGCAGGGACTCTACCCCTGGCCCCCCGGCCGCCCTCGCAGGGCACGAGCGACGCGGGTCACCCCCCGGGGGGGGCGGACCGGGTCCGCGACCGAGGCGCCGGCCGCGGGTCGAGATCGAGAGGATGCGGCGGACGCCTCCCCGATCTCCCGCCCGCCGCTGCGCACGGTCCCCGGACTCGCCGCTCCCGAAAGCGGGTCCGCTCGACCATCCCCTGCCCTCGGATAGTCTCTCGTCCTACGCAACCGAGCTCACGGGAGTCAGCCATGGCCAAGAAGATCATCGCGGTGGTCGGCGCGACCGGAGCGCAGGGGGGAGGCCTCGTCCGCGCCATCCTCGCCGACAAGCAAGGGGAGTTCGCCGTCCGAGCGATCACGCGCGACCCGAAGAGCGAGAAGGCTCTGGCGCTCGCCGCGGCGGGCGCCGAGGTCGTGGCGGCCGACGTTGACGAGGCGGCGAGCCTTGCGAAGGCGTTCCGTGGGGCGCACGGGGCCTTCTGCGTGACGTTCTTCTGGGACCACTTCTCGCCGGAGAAGGAGATGGCCCAGGCCGCGGCGATGGCGCGGGCCGCCAAGGAGGCGGGCGTCCGGCACGCGATCTGGTCCACCCTCGAGGACACGCGCCGCCTCGTCCAGGTCTCCGACCCGCGCATGCCCACGCTGCAGGGCAAGTACAAGGTGCCCCACTTCGACGGGAAGGGGGAGGCCGACCGCTTCTTCCGCGAGTCGGGCGTCCCCACGACGTTCCTCCTCACGTCCTTCTACTGGGACAACCTGATCCACTTCGGCATGGGGCCCAAGAAGGGCGACGACGGAACGTACGCGTTCGTCCTGCCGATGGCCGACAAGAAGCTGCCGGGCATCGCCGCCGAGGACATCGGCGCATGCGCCTACGGCATCTTCCGCCGTGGGACCGAGCTCGTGGGCAAGACGGTCGGCATCGCCGGCGAGATGCTGACGGGCGAGCAGATGGCGGCGCAGCTGTCGACCGCCCTCGGCATCCCGGTCGCCTACCAGTACGTGCCGCCGGAGGTCTACCGCACGTTCGGGTTCCCGGGCGCCGACGACCTCGGGAACATGTTCCAGTACAAGCGAGACTTCGAGCGCGAGTTCTGCGCCGCCCGCGACGTGACCCTCTCCCAGGCCCTTCACCCGCGGCTCCAGTCGTTCTCGCAGTGGCTCGCCGGGAACAAGTCGCGAATTCCCGTGTAGCCGCGATCCCCTGGCGAGGACCGTGGGGGGGCGCCGGGGGCCGTAGGCGGCGATCGCGAACAGGTCAGGCCCGCGAACAGGTCAGGCCGTCAACAGACGCAGGATCTCCGCCTGCTCCCGCTTCGCAGCGGGGGAGCCCGACCCGCCTCGACCCGCGGCTCTCCCCCGGAGGCCCAGCCCAGTCGGAGCTCGCGACGTCCGGATCGTCCGCGAGCGTCCGCGCGCGGGGTCAGGGCCAGCCGCACGCGTGGAGGGCGGCGGCGGGAGACGACGGCCGTCCCCCGCCGCCCCCGTGATCTACTTCGCGGTCGAGGCCTCGACCATCGCCGCGTCGAACTCCGCCTGCGTGAGCACCTCGCGGGTGCCGGGCAGCGGCTTCACCTGGTCGGCAGGGACGCCGAGGGCGACGGTCACGCGCCGCGCCGGGCTGACGACGACGCGCTCGGAGACGACGTCGGTGCGTGCCGGCTGCAGCACGCGCTCCTCGGTTGCGTAGCCCGTGCAGCGCTGCTCGGTGCGCACGCCCGTCTGGACGACCTCGCTTTTGTTGCCGACGAAGACCTGCTCGGTGCGCGTGCCGGACTGGTAGCACTCGTCGCGGGTCCCGCACACGTACTGCTCGCGGTCGTAGCCGGCGAGCCGCTGGCGCGTCTCGGTGCCGTCCTGGTAGCACTCCCGCCGGGTCCCGCACTGGACCTGCTCGCTGTCGTAGCCGACCAGGCGCCGCTCGGTCTGCGTGCCGTTCTCGTAGGTCTCCGTGCGATAGCCGCAGATCTCCACCCGGGTCGCGCCCGTGCACGGATCGCAGACCTCCTGGGTCACCGGCACGGAGCGGGTGGCGTAGCAGGGGACCGCGACGTCCTCGTAGCGGGGGACGGAGCGCGTCGCGTACGTCGGCACCTCGCGTGTGCGGTAGACGGGCACCTCGTAGCTCTCGTAGCGCGGGACGCAGCGCTCCGCGTAGACCGGGACCGCGCGCGTCTCGTAGACGGGAACTTCGACCGCGCGGTACTCGGGCGTGCACTTCGTCTCGTACACGGGGCACGAGACCTGCTCGTACTTCGGCACCTGCACCTGGCACGTCACCGCGGGGCACTCCACGGTGCGGGTGCGCACCTCGACCTTGGCCGGGATGGTCTCGCACACGCACGGCGGGGGCATGGGCGCCGCGCACACCGGCGCCGGTGCGCAGAGGGGAGGGCAGCAGGTCGTGGGGGCGGGGCAGCAGTCGTCCTTCTCCCACGGCCACCGCAGGCCACCGGCCCCAGCCGGGGCGGCGAAGGTCAGGAGACCGGTACACAGGGCGAGCGAGCTGAGCAGGGCACGTTGCATGGACGATCCTCCGGGGATGGCCGACCCGCCTCGGGTGCGCCGCCGAGCGGCACGGCTCCAGGTCCGGTCGGCGACAAATGTGCGCGTTGGATGCCGCCGGGCGCGCCGCGGAGTGCGGGGACGTGGGCTATTCTTCCGGTCCCTCCTCCGGCGGCCCCGTTCCCGCCGCGTATGTATGGCGTCGTCCCCCTGCCCCGGGCCCGGGTCGCTGGCATCCAACCGGGGACGGTCCTCCACGGAGCATCCGCATGAAGAAGCAGCGTCCGATCAAGCCCGGTGAGCACGTGGGGGAGCGCAGCGCGAAGGACGACTCGGTGCCCCACCAGCAGCACCAGCGCGACATGACCGTGCGAGCGGGTGGGCGTGGGCGCACGGAGCCCCGGCGGGGCCCGACGCCGCCGAAGACGAGGCGCTCGCCCTCGAAGTGATTGGACGCGCGGGGAGCGCGGCCACCCCCGGTTCCGTGGGCACCATCACGCCCGCGCGACAGTGCAAGAGTGTCGCCCGACGCGGGGGCGATCGGGCGCGAGGGCCGCGACTCCCGGGGACGGGGGGCACCTGAACTCGTGCCCCTCCGTGCCCGGGGTCCCCTGGCGGCGCCTCGCTCGCGTACGAGCCCGCAAGGGGGCGCGGACTCCGGGGGCGGCGGGGACTGGCCGAGGGCGGAGGCCGGGTCGAGCCGGGGAGCCCCCGCGGAGGCGCGTGGGAGTCGTCGGGCTCCGTACCCGAGACTCCCTACTCCTTCTTCTTGCTCTTGGGGACCGTCACGGCGCACGTCGCCGTCGAGGCGTTCCCGTCCTCGTCGGTGGCCGTGACCGTGATCGTGTAGATCCTTCCCTGGCCCGAGCCCGAGCGCTCGGCACGCAACTCGAGCGAGACGACGCCCGTGGTCCCGTTCACGGAGACGTTGCCCCAGTCCTGCGAGGTGTTGCCGTCTCCGGTCCCGTTCGCGGCCTCGTTGCAGCTCACGCTGGCCGTGATCTTCACCGGGCCGCCCCCGTCGTCCTTCGCGTTGGGATTCACCTTCACCTGGACCATCTTGTGGTTTGCCGGCCACAGGACGGCATGCGAACACTCGAGCGTGATCGTCGGCGGAGTCGGGGTCGGGGTCGGAGTCGGAGTCGGGGTCGGAGTCGGGGTCGATTCGTCGTGGATCGCGACGCCGCCCTGGACGGCCGCCGCCACCGCCCCGAATCCGCCGCCAGACGGGGCACCGCTCACCTGGCCATCGTAGTCATTGCCCCAAGCGACGATGGTCCCGTCGGAGCGCAGGGCGTAGCCGGTGTAGGGGCCATGGGCCAGGGCGATGAAGTCGTTGCCGGTCGGGGCGCCGCTCACCTCACCGTAGGTGTCGTCTCCCCATGCGGCGATGGTCCCGTCGGAGCGCAAGGCGGAGGCGCTGTACGCACTACCTGCCACGGCGATGAAGTCGTTGCCGGACGGGATGCCGCTCAGCTGGCCGAAGCCGTCGTAGCCCCATCCGGCGATGGACCCGTCGGAGCGCAGAGCGAAGGCGACGAAGGTCCCAGCGGCCACGGCGATGTAGCCGCCGCCGCTCGGGGCGTCGCTCACCAGGCCGAAGCTGCCGTCACCCCAGACGGTGATGGTCCCGTCGGAGCGCAGGGCGTAGCCCGTGTAGTCGCCACCGGTCACGGCGACGAAGCCGTCGGCGCTCGGAGCGCCGCTCACCTGGCCGTAGGCGTCCCAGCCCCAGGCGGCGATGGTCCCATCGGAGCGCAGGGCGTAGCCCGTGCGGGTGCCCGGTCCTGCGGCCAGGGCGACGAACTCGCTACCGGTGGGGGCGTTGCTCACCATGCCGTAGGTGTCGTCACCCCACGCGGCGATGGTCCCGTCGGAGCGCAGGGCGTAGCTGGCGCCCTCTCCTCCGGCCACGGCGACGAAGTCGCTGCCCGTCGGGGCGCCGCTCACCTGGCCGGAGGAATCGCCGCCCCAGGCCACGATGGTTCCCGCACGTGCGGGAACCGCCAACATCGCGAGCACGAACGGAACCATCCAGGCGTTCTTCACGTCAGTCCTCCTCCGGGCCCCACGTCCGTCGAGGCAGCCGGTCCTCTTGCCGAGCCGCGCACGCCTCGACGGAACGGCCCACGCAGCACTCGGAGTGTAGCCCTGGTGCCCGCAGGCGGCGCGGCGCCGGCAACCGAAAGCCCGCGAGCGCACGACGTCGATCGCATACCACTCGCCATGTCCACTTTCTTGGACGCTCGAGTGCGTGCGGCGGCGCGGTCGTGGGCTACTTGGGCAGCGCTGCGGTGGCCGACGGCTGGACGCGGCGGAGGCAGCGGCCGAGATTCACCCACAGTGGGTTCGGGCCGAAGGCGCGCATCTCGCGCTCGGCGTCGGCGTGCGACCAGCCGTCGACGGCCACGCGGTAGGAGGCGACGGCGAGGCCCGTGCGGTCGCGGCCCTCGGCGCAGTGGACGAGGATGGGGCGCATCGCGGGGTCGGTGGCGACCTCGAGGAAGGCAGCGACGACGTCGTCGTCCATCGACCACTGGTGGCAGGGGATCTCGACATAGCGAAGGCACGTCCCCGCGAGGAGGGAGCGGTCGGTGTGGGCGGAGCGGAGACTCACGACGGTGCGGACTCCCAGGCGTTCGGCCGCGGCGAAGCCCTCGGCGGTCGGCTGGCCGGAGCGGTAGAGGCCGTCGTCGACCTTCGCGAAGTGGGGGAGGCCTGCCGGCGCGTGGGCCTCGACGACGCCGGGGTTCCGGGCGGGTTCCAGCGTGGAGCAGGCGGACAGCGCCGCGAGCAGCGCGGAGCAGCCGAGCACACGCAGAATGGACATCATGGCTCGGGTGAGCGTACTCGCGGGCGCAGCGGGGAGTGCGGAGTCCCTTGACTCCGTACTCCGTTGGTGGACTCACCGCGGACCGCGCGACCCATCGACGGGAGCCGCGGAGCGCGGGAGGCTGCG
>JAYTCP010000282.1:0-2199 GCA_043736435.1 Planctomycetia bacterium
TGGGAGATCTCCGTGCAGACGGTCCGGATCGACCTCCCGGCTCCGGGTGCGCCCCGGCCTCCCGCCGCACGCCTGACCGGCGGCTCACGCGCCGCCCCCCCGGAGGACTGCGGGGGTCTCCAAGGCTACTACGACCTCTGCGACATCCTGATCGATCCCCAGCATCCCGAACACGAGGAGCGCATCGAGTGGCTCGACGACGACGGGTTCGATGCGGAGGAGTTCGATCCCGAGGCGATCGCGAAGCGCCTCAGGAAGCTCAAGTAGCCGACGATCCCGGGTGCGCTGGGGGCTGATCCGGTGGACTGGACGCCTCCCCGCCTCCCGCGCTACCGTCCTCCCCATGTCCACGCCCCCGCGCCCCCTCGAAGTTGCCACCCACGCCCTCGCCACCCACCTCCCGACGGTGCGGCACGCCGCGATGCTGTTCGACATGCTCCTCGATCACCTCGGCGAGCTCGCCGTCGTGACGACCGAGGCCGCGGGCGGCACGCGACGCCTGTACCGGCGCGAGAGCCCCGGCTCGGAGAGCATCATCCCCTGGCCGGACGTCGTGCTCTCCCTCGGGGGGCAGGCCACGTTCACGACGCCCTGGCTACGCGCGGACGGCGCCGGCGAGTTCGACGCGGAGCCGCCGCCGCCCGAAGCCCCGCCCTCGAAGCTGCGGGGACTCCAGACGGGCGGGCTCGAGCTCTACGATGGCGAGCAGTTCATCCGATTCAGGTACGGCGACGACGGCCGCGTCGACGACCGGAGCCTCAACGATCTCGTTCCGGGGCGGCTCGAGGGCGTCGTCGAGGCGCTCGCGACGCGCGCAGCGCAGCCCGTCGAGCTCGTCGCGGCGTACCTCGGCTCGCTCGACCCGGGGCGCCACGGCCCCGGCCGCGTCTGCCTGCCCGTGCCGATGCCGGGCGGCATCGCCGGCACCTGGTGCGCTGGCCGCCTCGGCGCGCGGCGGGCCGTCTTCACCGGCCGCGTGCCCGCGTCCGCGCGGTTCGTGGCGTCGGACGGGGTCGCAGGCACCGCGATCGGCTCGGGCGTCACGCGAGACGAGGCCATCGCGGCCTTCGAGGCGGAGGTTCGGCGAGCGCAGCCGCGTCCGTCGAGGGAGATCCTGACCGCCACCGACGACTACGACGACGACGGCAAGCTCATCGCCCGGGGCGAGCGCATCCTGCCCCGCGACGTCGAGGCCGGGCGTCGGAGCCCGTTCGGCGGCATCGAACGGCTCGACGAGCCGACCTTCGACGCCGACCCGGACCGGATCGGCATCGGCCCCGTCCTCGTGCGCGGCCCCACCCCCGACGTCCCGATGCCCGCGCTCTCGATCGAGACCACGCCGTTCGTCGTCATCCCGCTCGACCTCTCCCCCACCGCGCCGCCGCCGGTCGGGACGTGGGTCCGCACCCTGGGCGTCCACGGCACGACGCGGCACGCCGCCCGCGTCGACACCCGCACCGGCTTCACGCTCCTCGGCCAGCAGGCGCTCCCCTACGTGCGCCTCGCCACCCTCGACGACGACCTCGCCGCCGCCGACGCCCGCGGCGGCTTCTCCCTGGAGGACGCGCTCGCCCGGCGCCCCGAGTACGCCCCCTACGTTCGCTTCTCCAGCGTGAGCTACCGCTGGACGCAGAAGACCGACCGTCGGCCCGCCGAGTTCACCGTACGCAGCCCCATCCATGGCCAGGTCTTCGACTCCGCGCACCTCGACGGCGACGCGGTCGCCGTGGAGGTCTATCGGCACACGCGCATCCCGCGGGGGTCGTGGAAGCCGTACTGAGGGCGGGAGTGCGGAGCTGGGAGACGAGGGAGGGGGCGTGGGGGAGGGAGGTGAGGCCCTCGGCGCCGTACACGCCGGAGGGGATGCCCTCCCCGCGACGATCATGGCCCCAAGGCGGGGGCCCTCCTCCTGGTAGCGTGAGGTGGACGGAGGGTCCCCGCGTGATTGCGGTCCACCGCTCGCGACAGTCCGCTGCCTGGTACATGGGAACCCGAGAGGAGTTCCTGTCCACCTCCGAGGACGCGATCTCAGGTCAGCTTGCAGTACGAGCCGCCTTCGAGAGCCTCGACATCGAACCCACGCAGGCCACCGAGTGGAAGGAGAGCGTGGAGGTCCTGCAGCGCAACTTGAGCGAGCGCGTTCCGATTCTCCGCGAAGCGCTCCTGGCGCCCGAGTGCGCGGCCATCCGCCACGTCATC
>JAYTCP010000283.1:0-4114 GCA_043736435.1 Planctomycetia bacterium
AGGAGGCTGTACTCGGGCTGGTTCGAGACGGGGCCGTAGCCGCCACAGGACCGCGCGATGCGGATCGCCTCGGCGATCTGCGCCCCCGTCCACATGGAGACGCCCCAGTGCAGCGTCTTGCCCGCGCGCACCAGGTCCTCCATGGCCCGGACCGTCTCCTCGAGCGGGACGTCCGGGTCGAAGCGGTGGCACTGGTAGAGATCGACGTAGTCGGTGCGCAGGCGCCGCAGGCTCGCGTGGCACGTCTCGACGACGTGCTTGCGCGAGAGGCCCTTGTCGTTGGGCCCCGGGCCCGTGGGCCAGAAGACCTTCGTGGCGATCACGAGGTCCTTGCGCGGCAGGCCCGCGAGGGCGGCCCCGAGCACCTCCTCGGCGCGCCCCAGGGCGTAGACGTCGGCGGTGTCGAACGTCTGGATGCCCTCGTCGAGGGCGGCTTTCACGCACGCCTTCGTCCCCTCCTCGTCCACGCTCGACCCGAAGGTGAGCCAGGAGCCGAGGACGACCTCGCTGACGCGGAGTCCGCTGCGACCGAGACGTCGGGTTTCCATGCAGGAGAGCCTACGACGGCCCGGTGGACGACGGCATCAGTGGATGGGGCGACGTCCGACCATGCGGAGCGCGCCGGCGGAGATCTCCGTCATCAGGGCGCGGAGACCCCGCGAGCGCGTGTCGGGGAGGCGGAACGCCCACGGGATGGAGGCGAGGCGGAGCACGCCCGAGACGAGGAAGACCACCTGCTCGCGGGCGAGGGAGACCCCCAGCACCACGTGGGGACCGTCGGAGAGGGCCTGTGCGAGGAAGCCGCCGGCGATGCAGGAGACGCCCAGGGCGAGTCCCGTCAGGGCGGCGAAGATGCCCAGGAACAGCGCGCCGCCGCGGGCGGGGGCCATCGCGAGGGGCAGCGTGAGCGCGGCCAGGTTGAAGCCGGACCAGAAGAGGCCGACGAGCAGCGCGTCGATCCAGACGAACCACGTCGTCTCGGGACGGATCGCGAGCCAGAAGAAGGGGATGAGCGACGTGGCGATCGACGTGAGGATGACGACGGGCTTGATGCCCACCCGGTCGATGGCGACGCCCCACGCGCGGCTCACGGCGACGCCGAGCAGGGCTCCCATCGCGCCCTGCACCGCGACGATCTCCTCGGCGAGCCCGAGCCGTACGCTCATGTACTTGACCCAGAAGGGGGCCGCGATGCCGATGCCGACGTTCCAGAGCGTGAAGAACGCGAAGACGCGGCGGTGCCCGGGCTCGCTCCACACCTCGCGCCACAGCGTGGCGAAGGGGACGCCGACCCCGTGGCCCTTCGGCGCGGGATGGTGCTGGGCCTTCATCGCCACCCACGCGCCGATGCCCGCGAGCGCGGCCATGCCGTAGACCGCCGCCCAGCCGAGCCCGTCTCGGGCGCCCTCGAGGCCACGGAGGATCCGCCCGCCTCCCCATGCGGCGACGACGCCGACGACGGCGCACACGGCGGCGCGGAAGCCGAAGTAGCGCCCGCGCACCGACGTGGGCACGAGGTCGACCATCCACGACTGCCAGCCGTGCCCGCCCGCGGTGGCGAGCAGCGCGGATGCCGCCGTGACCGTCAGGTGGATCGTGAGCGCCGGGTCGGACGCGGGATGGAGCAGCGCGACGCCGGCGGGAACGAGCCACAGCAGCCGGGACGCCACGAGGGTCCAGGCCGTGATGGAGCGCCGCTCCTTGCCCGCGCGCTCGTAGACCCATGCGGTGGCGATCTGGACGGTCTGCGCGAGGAAGGGCAGCGCCGCCAGGGTGCCGATCCATCGATCGCTCGCGCCCAGCCGGATCGGGTACCCCACCAGGAAGATGCCGGTCGTCAGGGTGAGGAAGACGGTGGCGAACGACCCTTCCCACGTGGAGGCGACCAGGCCGCGGCGGATCGGGGAGGGAGGGCGATGGGACATGGGGATTTCGGGCCGATGAGGCCCGACGGGGGGATCACCCCAGGGATGAACGGGGGCGCGGGGGAATCGGCCCCGGAAGGGGTGGCGCGAGAGCCTACTCTCGCAAAGCAATGACCGCCGCGGGCCTACTTGGGCGGCAGGTCGGGCGCGGGCGGCGCGGCGGGCGCGGGCACCGCCGGCGCGGGAGGCGGAGGCGCCTGCGGCCCGTCGGTGAACGTCGCGGCGAGGAGCGTCTCCGCCGCGCGCCGCAGCGCCGGGAGGTCGCCGCGCGGGCGCAGGCCCACGCTCACGATGCGGCGTCGACTCCACACGAGGACCTGGGTGCGCGACCCCATCGACTGCACGAGCGCCGGCTTCCCGGCGAACGTGGTGGTCTCCCCGCCGAGGCGCCGGAGGAACGCGGGGCCGCGCTGCCCCTGGTCCGCCTGGGCCTGCAGCGTGATCGTCCCCTCGGGCAGCGTGATCCGGACGTCGCTGTCCCCGCCGAGGCGCACCGTCGCCTCCTTCGGCAGGCCGCGCACGTCGATGCCGGCGAGCGCGTGCACGGCGCGACCCGACGCGGGGTCGAAGCGGCGCAGGGCGTCCGCGTCCGTCAGGTCGACGTGGTCGTCGCCCTCCTCGAGGCGCACGGTCACGAAGCGCATGCGGCCGCGCGCGCGGGCGGACACGGTCCCCGCACGGGTCGAGGGGTCGTCCGAGTACCCGAAGAACAGGTAGCGCGCGGCGGTGCCGACGTCGTTCGTCGTGGGATCGACGCCCATCCATGCGCCGGTCCAGACCTCGGCCCACGCGTGGGAGCCCCAGTCGTCGCCGACGCACACGTACCCCGAGCACCGCCGGGCGGGGATGCCGGCCGCGCGACAGAGGGCCACGAAGAGGAGCGCGTGCTCCGAGCAGTCGCCGCGGCGGTCCTTCAGGATCTCGAGGGCGGTGGCCTCCGCGACGTCGGGGCTCTGCTTCTCGAGCGTGTAGACGAAGTCGGCGATGCGCTCGACGGCGCGTCGCGCGTCCGTCTCGCCGGCGATCGCGCGCTCGGCGGCCGCCTTCACGTCGGGGTGGCCGCAGGGCATCAGCACCGTGGGCTCGAGGTCCTTCGCGAACGCGGGGTCCCGCACCGGGATCACGGCCTTCGCGCCCGGGGCGTCGTAGGCGGTGAGCTCGCAGCGGAGCACGAAGCCCTCCGCGTCGCTCCCCGCGACGGAGGTGACGCGGCTCCACGGCGAGACGGGCGGCTCGGGCAGCGGCCGGTCGGGGTCGCCCTGGAGGTGGAGGTCGAGCAGCACGCGATCGGCCGAGAAGATGCGCGGGAGGTGCGGGGACGCGGGGGTCGTGATGGAGAACGACGCCGTCCTCACCGGGCGCGCGCGCGCGACCGACTCGGCGGCGCGCCGGATCTCCAGCGTCATCTCCTTGAACCTGACGACGACGCCCTGCGCGTCGAGCCACCACGTCGTGATCGTGCCGTCGTCGGGCTGGGTCTGCTTGAGCCGGGTGCACGCGACGGGACCCGCCTCGCCCTCGACGGTCTCGGTGCCGGTCACCTCGACGGGGATCTCGACCACCTTCCCGGCCCGCACGTCGGCCTGCCTCAGGACGAACTTCGCGCCGACGACGGCGGTGCCGTCGCGGACGTGCGCGCCGACGAACGCCTCGGCATCGACGTGGGCGGGCGTCGGCGTCCGGACGCTGAACCGCTGCTCCTGGCCGGCGAGGCGCGTGACGCTCTCGTAGCCGTCGCCCGTCCACGTGGTCTCCGAGACCGTCGCGCGGCCGCCGGCCTCGGTCTTCGTGGACCGGAGCCACCACAGCGTGCCGTCCTCGCCGCGCTCGGCCTCCGTGACCGTCTCGTCCTCGAACACGTCCTCCGTGCCGAGCATCTCGCGCGCCTCGCGCGTGCGCTGCGTCGTCGTGTCGCGAACCGTCTTCTTTCCCTGCCACGTGGACGGCGCCCAGACCACGTTCAGGGAGCCGAGCTTCTGTCCCTGGTTTCGCACCTCGTACCACCGGCTGGTCGAGCCCTCGGCCTTCGCGGCGGCGGAGGCCCTCGCGCCCACTGCTTCCGCGGGAGGAGCAGGACGCGACGCACGGGGCGTGGGGACGGCCACCGGGACGGGGGCGGGCGTCCCGGGAGGAGGGGGCGGGGGCGCGGTCGTGGGCGTGGACGTCGCCGCGGAGACGTCGGGCGCCTC
>JAYTCP010000284.1:0-3615 GCA_043736435.1 Planctomycetia bacterium
CGGGCCCCCCGTCGCCGCGGCGGTCGCCGCGGCGCGGGCCCGGCTGGCCTCGGCGGGGTCGGCGGTCGAGGGGCTCGAGGCCACGCTGCGCTACGGCGCGATCGGCGCGCTGACGGCCCGCGCGGTCCGCCGCCCCGAGGTGGCGCCCGTCACCCGAACCGACCGCATCGACGCGGTCCTCACGCACCGCGTCGTCGGCTCCGTCGCGTTCCTCGCCCTCATGACGCTCGTCTTCCTGTCGATCTTCTCGTGGGCCGAGCCCCTGATGAACTTCCTCGAGAGCGACGTCTTCGGCCGCCTGCAGGCGTTCATCGAGGACGGGCACAAGCTCGGCGGCGGCGCCTTCGAGAGCCTCGTCGTGACCGGGATCATCGGGGGCGTGGGGGGCGTGCTGGTGTTCCTGCCCCAGATCGTGATCCTGTTCGGCTTCCTCGCGATCCTCGAGGACTGCGGATACATGGCGCGCGCGGCGTTCCTCATGGACCGCCTGCTGCGGTGGTGCGGGCTCTCGGGCCGCTCGTTCATCCCCATGCTCTCGAGCTTCGCGTGCGCCGTGCCCGGGATCATGGCGACGCGCACGATCGAGAGCCGGCGGGACCGCATCGCCACGATCCTGACGGCCCCGCTGATGTCGTGCAGCGCGCGGATCCCCGTGTACCTCCTCGTCGTCGGCGCGTTCGTCCCGCCGGGCCGCCTGCTCGGCGTGGACCAGCGCGCGCTCCTCTTCGCCGGGATGTACCTGCTCGGGATCGTCCTCGTGGTGCCGGTCGCGTGGATCCTCAAGCGCACGCTCCTCCGCGGCGAGTCGCCCCCGTTCCTGATGGAGCTGCCGCCCTACCAGATGCCCAAGGTGCGTGCCGTCGCCCAGCGGATGCGCTCCGCCGGGACCGCGTTCGTCGTGCGCGCGGGGACCCTGATCCTCGCGACGAGCGTGATCGTCTGGGCTCTCTCGTGGTTCCCGCGCGACGCCGAGGTCGGCCGCGTCCGGGACGAGGCCGTCGCCGAGGCGGCCGCCTCGCTCGACCGCGCCCTCGCCGCCGCCCCGACCGAGGAGGCGCGCGGGGTCGCCAGGGCGGAGGCCGCCGCCACCGTCGACGAGGCCGAGGCCCACGCGGCCGGCGAGTTCATGCGGCGCAGCGCGCTCGGCCGCATGGGCCGGGCCATCGAGCCCGCGTTCGAGCCCATCGGATGGGACTGGAAGGTGGCCGTCGCGGTGATCGCGTCCTTCCCGGCGCGCGAGGTCGTGGTGGGGACCCTCGGCGTCCTCTACGACGTCTCGGGCGATCCCGAGGAGTCGACCACGCTACGGGACCGGTTGAAGGCGGCGCGGTGGGAGGACGGCCCGAAGCGGGGTCAGCCCGTGTTCGACCTCGGGTCGGCGCTCGCACTCATGGTGTTCTTCGCGCTGTGCCTCCAGTGCGTCAGCACCCTCGCGGTGATGCGGAAGGAGACGGGGACCTGGGGCTGGCCCGTGTTCGCGTTCGTCTACATGACGACGCTCGCGTACCTCGGCGCCTGGCTGACGGCCGTGGTCACGAGGGCGCTCTCGTGAGCACGCTCGCCCTCTCGAACGCCCTCGACCTGGCGGTGTCGCTCACCGTGGTCGCGGCGGCGGCGACCTGGCTCGGGGTCCGTGCCTGGCGCGTGCTCACGCGCAAGCGCGCCGGGGGATGCGCGTGCCCGAGCGCCCCGACGTGCGGCGCCGGGAAGGGCCCGTCGGCCGCCGACCTGCGCGGGGCCGCCGCCCGCGCGGCGAACCGCCTGAACCGCACCACCCCCGACCGGCGCTGATCCCCCGGAGGGAGCTCCGGGCTCCGACGGCCCGGGGGGCCCGCCGACCCGTCGGCTACGATCCCCGACGCGGTTCGACCCGACTTCGAAGGAGACCTCCATGATGCGCCGATCCCTCCTCTGCTGCGTGATGCTCGGCGGCCTCGCTGCGTGTGGCGACAAGGCGGGCGACGACGGGGCCAAGCCGTACGGTCAGCCGGCGAAGGCCCCGCCCACCGCGCCCGCGGGCGGCTACGGCTTCGCCGCGGCCCTGGGCTCGGACCTCGACGTGAAAGTGGGCGACGCGCTGAAGGCGGGCCGCAAGTTCATGCTCCTCAAGCGGGACGAGGCGTCCGGCGGATGGGGGCCCGACGAGCTGCGCGCGGGCACCACGGCGTTCGCCGCGCTGGCGCTGATCGCCTCGACCGACCGCGCGAGCGTGGGGAGCGACCCCACGATCGCCAAGGCGCTCGACCTGCTCGCCGCCGCCCAGAAGGAGAGCGGGGCGATCCACAGCAACCCCGCGTACATGAACTACGAGACCGCGGTCGCCGTCAGCGCGTTCGCCCAGGCCCGCGTCAGCAAGCACGCGTCGGCCCAGACGAAGGCGCGCGACTACCTCGCCGCGAGCCAGGTCGCCGACGACAAGGCGAACCTGTCCTACGGCGGCTTCCCCTACACGAGCACGTCCGATCCCACGCGCCCCACGGACCTGAGCAACGCGCAGTTCGCGGCGGCGGCGGCCTCCGAGGCGGGCCTCCCGAAGGACCACGTGATGTGGGGGCGGCTCCTCGACTACCTCGCCAAGGTGCAGAACCGCAGCGAGGCGAACCCGATCGCCGTCAAGAAGCAGGACAAGGACGTCGGCGCCGAGATCGAGATCGTCTCGGGCAACGACGGCGGCGCCGCCTACGCCCCCGCGTTCAGCATGGCGGGGAACGTGAAGCGCCAGGACGGGAAGTACGAGCCGAAGTCGTACGGCAGCATGACCTACGCGCTGCTCAAGTGCCTCCTGTTCGCGGGCGTCAAGACCGACGATCCGCGCGTGGTCGCCGCGGTGGCGTGGATCTCGAAGAACTTCGCGCTGGACCGCAACCCGGGCTTCGAGACGGCGAAGGACCCCGAGAAGGCGGGCCAGCAGGGCTACTTCTACTACCTGCTCACGGCTGCCCGCGCGCTCGCCGAGTACGAGCGCGCCACGGGCAAGCCCCTCGCCGTGACCGACGCGGCGGGCAAGGCCCACGACTGGCGGAAGGAGATCTCCGCGCAGCTGCTCGCCCGCCAGGGCAAGGACGGCTCGTGGACGAACCCGGTCGACCGGTGGCTCGAGAACGATCCCGTCCTCGTGACCAGCTACGCGATGCAGGCGTTGGCCACCTGCCAGGGACGCCTGCCGTAGCCGGCGTCCGCGGCCAGGCTTTCCACGATCCCCTCACGGGGCTCGCCATCGCGCGCCGCCTGGCGTCGCTCGTCCTCGCGGCCGCGCTGCCCGCGGGCGTCGCCGCCGCCGTCGGATTCGGCTCTTCGGCCCAGGCGACGTTCCGCGCCGATGCCGTCGGGTGGGCGGCGTGCGTCGCCGTGGCGGCCTTCGCGCCCACGGGTCCCGTCGCGCTCCTCGTCGCCGTCGTCGCCGGGCCGCTGCTGCTCGCGGGGGCGCATGCGCTGCTCGGCGGCACGGCCGGCGGGGCCCTCCTGCTCGGCGCCGTGTGCGTGGGGTGCGCGTGCGCGACCGCCGGGCTGCGCGCCCTCGGGCGCGGCATCCGCTGTCCCGAGCCGGCGGCGGGCGCGGTCGCCGCGCTGGTCCTCTCGCTCGCCGGCTCCGGCGTCTGGTGGGTGGATCGCGTT
>JAYTCP010000285.1:0-4575 GCA_043736435.1 Planctomycetia bacterium
CGGTTCCAGGTACGCGAGCGCATCCAGACCGTCGCCGGGGTGGGCGAGATCTTCTTCGGAGGCTACCGCGAGCGCAGCCTGCGGGTGTGGCTCGACACGGCGCGCATGGACGCGCGCGGCGTGACGGCGAGCGACGTGATCGCGGCCCTCCGGAGCCAGCACGTCGAGCTGCCGGCGGGGCGGCTCGAGGGCCTCGACCGCGAGCTCAACGTGCGCCTGCGGGGCGAGGCGAACGACGTCCCGGCGTTCGAGAGGCTGTCGGTGGCGGAGCGTGACGGCGCGGTGATCCGCCTCGGCGACGTGGCGACCATCGAGGACGGCCTAGAGGACCGGCGCGTGATCGCGCGCAACAACGGGGCGCCGGCCATCGGGCTGGGCATCCGCAAGCAGCGCGGGGCGAATGCCGTCGAGATCGCGCACGGGGTGCGGGAGCGCCTCGCCGAGATCCGCAAGACGCTGCCCGAGGGGGTGGACGCCCGGGTGACGTTCGACACCACGGCGCCCGTCGAGGAGGCGATCCACGAGATCGTCCTGACCCTGATCCTCGCCGTGATCCTGACGGCGCTCGTCTGCTGGCTGTTCCTGGGCTCGCTCTCGTCCACGTTCAACGTGCTGCTCTCGATCCCGACATCGCTCATCGGCACGTTCGCGGTGATGCACTTCCTCGGGTTCACCCTGAACACGTTCACCCTCCTCGGCCTCTCGCTCGCCGTGGGCATCGTCGTGGACGACGCGATCATGGTGCTCGAGAACATCTACCGGAGGGCGGAGCACGGCGAGAGCCGGGTGAGGGCCGCCATCGCGGGCGCGCGGGAGATCTCGTTCGCGGCCCTCGCCGCGACGGCGGCCATCGTGGCGATCTTCCTGCCCGTCGCGTTCATGAAGGGCATCGTCGGCAAGTTCTTCTTCCAGTTCGGCGTGACGATCAGCGTGGCGGTGCTGCTCTCGTTGCTCGAGGCGCTCACCCTGACGCCCTCGAGGTGCTCGCAGTTCCTCGCCGTCGGGCAACGGACGACGCGTTTCGGCCGCGCCGTGGAGGCCCTCTTCGCCGGCCTCGCCCGCGCCTACGCGCGCAGCCTGCCGTGGGTGCTCCGGGCGCGCTGGGCGATCGTGGGCGCCGGCCTCGCGCTCTTCGCGGGCTCCTTCTTCTTCCTCGGGCAGCTGCGCCGCGAGCTCACGCCCTCGTCGGACATGGGCCGCACGATCGCGCGCGTCCAGCTCCCGGTGGGCTCCTCCATCGACGCCACCGAGGCGGAGATGCTCGCGTGCGAGCGGGAGCTCCTGGCGATGCCCGAGGTGGAGAACGTGTTCTTCTCCATCGGGGGCGGCCAGAGCCAGGGCCTCGTGAACTCGGGCATCCTGAACGTGACGCTCGTGCCTCGCGCCGAGCGCGACCTGTCCGTCATGGAGCTCACGGGGAAGCTGCGGCCGAAGCTCAACCGCGGCGCGGCCCGCCGGGTGTCCTTCCAGGACCTGTCCCAGCAGGGCTTCACGGCCCGGCGCGGCACCGCCGTCGAGATCGCGCTGCGCGGCCCCGACTGGGGGGTGCTCGGCGCCGCGGCCCAGCGCGCTGTGGAGCAGATGGGCAAGGAGCAGGCCCTCTTCGTCGACGTCGACTCGGACTACAAGGCCGGCATGCCCGAGACGCAGATCGTCCCGAACCGCGACCGCGCGACGCTGGCGGGCGTGAGCGTGGTGGAGCTGGCCCAGACGGTGAACGTGCTCGTCGGCGGCGTGCGCGCGGGCACCTGGGAGGACGCGGGCCGCCGGTACGACATCCGCGTCCGCCTCGTCTCGGGCCAGCGCTCCCGCGAGCAGGACCTCTCCCTGCTCCGCGTGCGCGCGCGGGATGGGACGCTCGTCCCCCTCGCCTCCCTCGTCGACGTGCGCACGACCGAGAGCCTCTTCGCGATCACCCGTCGGGGTCGCGAACGCGCGATCACCGTGACGGCCAACGTGCCCCCGGGCGGCTCGCAGGCGACGGCGGTGGCCCGGGCGCAGGCGATCGCCCACGAGGCGCTCGGCAAGGCACCGGACTTCTCCGTGGCGCTCTCCGGGCAGTCCCAGACGCTCGAGGAGTCGTTTCGCGAGCTCACGTTCGCCCTGATCTTCGGCGTGATCGTCGCCTACATGATCCTCGCCAGCCAGTTCAACTCGTTCGTGCACCCGATCACGGTGCTCATGGCGCTGCCCCTCAGCCTCACGGGCGCCCTAGCAGGGCTCTGGCTCATGGACCTGTCGCTCAACCTCTACTCCTTCATCGGCCTCGTGCTGCTCATGGGCATCGTGAAGAAGAACTCGATCCTCCTGGTGGACTTCACGAACCAACGGCGCCTGAAGGGCGGGCTCGGGGCCCACGCCGCGCTGATCGACGCCTGCCCCGACCGCCTGCGCCCGATCCTCATGACCTCGATCAGCACGCTGGCCGCCGCGGTCCCCGCCGCCATCGCCTTCGGCCCGGGCGGCGAGGTGCGTCAGCCCATGGCCGTCGCGGTCATCGGCGGCGTCGCCGTCTCGACGGTGCTCACCCTCTTCGTGGTGCCCGCGATGTACAGCCTCTTCGACAGCCTCGCCACGCGCCTCTCGCGACACGCCGGCCACGAGCAGGAGGCCGCGAAGGCGCTGGCCGACCTCGCCGCCGAGGACCTCGCCCGCCTCTCCCGCTGAGGCCGCGCCGTCAAAAAACCGGCGGTACCGTGCCAGAGCAAACTGCACCCGGATTCCGCGGCGGCAGAAAACCTGCGGCGTTTGCTCTGGCTCGCTACCGGAAAACTAGCGGCGTTTGCTCTGGCACGGTACCGCAGCTTTTTCTACGCGTCCGGCCCGGTCCCCGGCCCGCGCCCGGGCTTGCGGATCGAGTCGTTGCGCGACTTGTCCGGGTACGTCGGGTGCTTCAGCTTGTGCTGGTGCGCCAGAACATGGTTGGCCTTCTCGACCGCGAGGTCGATCGCCGCGTACAGGTCGGCCTCCCGGGCTTCGATCGGCTCCTCGGCCCCCGGCGCCCCCTTGAAGAGGATGCGGCAGACCTTGTCCACGCCGCCCTTCGGCCCGTTCACGTCCTCGAGCGTCACGTGCGCCCCGCGCAGCATGTGCTCGAACCGGTCGGCGGCCGTCTCGAGACGCTTCTCGACGTACTCGCGGATCGCCTGGGTGATCTCGAAGCCCTTGGCGTGGATGGTGATCTGCATGCGGGGCTCCGGGGGGCGTCGTTGCCCCGCCACCGTACCGCCACTCACCTGCGGCGGATAGCGACGCCGAGGGCGATCGCCAGCGCGAGGCCCCCGGCGATCCAGGCCCACGGGAAGGACGTGGGGGAAGGGGTGGACGAGGAGGGGGGCGGGGGGGGAGGACCGCCCCCGCCGGGCGCGGACGGTCGCTGCGGTGCACCCGGCGCAGCCGTCGGCCCGTAGACCCCGCCGGCGATCCGCATCTTGAGCTCGGCGTCGAACCGGGCGAGATCGAGCCCGCCCGGCGTCGGGGTGTCGGACCCGAACATCCCGCCGAGGAGGCCCCTCATCACGGGCACCAGCCGCGCCAGCGTCTGGGCCTCGACCTCGTCCGTCGGCGGCGTGCGCAGCCGCGCGACCGCGGCCTCCGGCGTGCCGTCGATCATCAGGCCCGTCGTCATCCCCTTGAACGCGGCCTCGAGTGCGGCGAGCTCGGGCGAACCCGGGAGCCCCGGGATCGCGCGCATCTCGTCCATCTCCTTGTTCGGCTTGTCCATGTTGCTCATCAGCTGCGCCTGCGTCCCGTGGACGAACAGCTCCGCGACGGCGGCGATCCGCGGCCCGCACGCGACGTCGATCTCCGCGAGGGCCTTCGCGACCGCCGGCCGCACGACGCCCCGCAGCTCGCGAACGCCCGCGGCCACGGCCGGAATCGCCGCCTTCACCGCCGCCGCGTCCTTCGCCTCCACCGCCTCCGTGAGCCGCTTCCCCGGCGCCTCCATCTTCGGGCCCATGCCGTCGAAGGCCGCCCGGAACGTCTCGCCCATGACGAGCGGCACCGCGTGCGCGCGGAAGTCGGCGTACTCCTCCCGCAGCAGCGAGGGAATCGACGGCACGCTCGAGATGCGCAGGAACTTGAGCGCCGCGGCCTTCATGCGCGCCTTGTCGCCGCTCGTCTGCTCGCCGAGCACGAGCGGCTTGTAGAGCAGCGGCGCGAACCAGATCGCCGGCCCGCCTTCGAGGCGCGCGTCGGGGAACGCCGCGTCGGCCTCGCGCAGCGCCGCCAGCGCGTCCGCGGTCGCCTCGGGGATCTCGCCCCTCGCTTGCGGCCTTAGCGCCGCGTGCCAGGCGGCGAGGTTGAACTCCGGGTGCGCGAGCAGCGCGCGGAAGGAGGCCGCCGGGGGACGATCGCCGAGCAGCGCGATCACCGCCTCGACGATCGGGCGGGCGTCCTTCTTCTCCTCCCAGAGCCGCCACACGATCGAGAAACCGAGGATCTCGAGCGGGCTCTCCGTGTCGAGGATCTCGCCCAGGTCCCGCAGGAAGGGGTCGGGCGCGTCCTTGCGCGCGGCGGCCTCCGCGAAGAGGCGACCGACCTCGGCCGGGTCCGCGTCCGCCGCCGCCTGCG
>JAYTCP010000286.1:0-16757 GCA_043736435.1 Planctomycetia bacterium
TCGTCCCGAAGACCGTGCTCTCCCGGCGCAAGCGGGGCTTCGCCGTCCCGGTCGCCCGGGCCCTCACGGGGCCCCTCGGGGTCCGCCTCGAGGACCGGCTCCGGTCCTCCCGCCTCGCGCGGGAGCTGTTCGACCCGGTCTTCCCGAGCCGGCTCCTGGCCGAGCACCGCAGCGGCCGCGCCGACCACGCGCGCCGCCTCTACCCGCTCCTCGCGCTCCTCGAGTGGGCGGATCGATGGACCTGCCCGGGGGCGTAGGGAACCGCCCGGCGCCCCGCTGCCGACCGCCGCGCCCCGACGATGACGGACCCCCGCGGTAGCGTAGACCGCATCGTGAGCGGCACCGCGGACCGAATCCGACGCATCCTCTCCGACGCGGGCGCGTCGTTGAAACGGGCGTCCGAGCTGCCGCCCGCCGCTCCCCGGTCACCCGGCGCGGAAATCGGGCCCGAGAAGGCCCGCCTCCTCGAGCGCCTGCGCGCACTGCGGGCGGGGCAGCGCGCCACGCCCCGCGATCCCGGAGAGGCCGGGCTCGACGTGCCGGCGATGCCCGCCTTCGTCCTCCCCGAGGAGGACGACGACGACCGCCCGCTCGCCGAGCGCGTCGGGGGCGTCGTACGGTCGGGGCCGCGCGGCTCGTTCCTCTTCGTCGAACGGCGTTGGCCCCTCGCCTCGCGCCACGGCGACGTGTCCCTTTCCGAGATCCCCGAGCACGTCCTGCCCCTTCGGCGCCGCGAACGGCGCCCCGGCTCGATCACGCACGTCGATCCCCGGAGCGCCGTCTACCTCGACGTCGAGACCACGGGCCTCGCGGGCGGCACCGGCACCGTCGCCTTCCTCGTCGGGGCGGGGCGCGTCGAAGACGACGCCTTCGTCGTGCGCCAGTACTTCGTGCGCGACTTCCCCGACGAGCCGGCGGTCCTGTCCGCGCTGGCGGACGACCTCGGCGACGCCCCGCTCGTGACCTTCAACGGCCGGAGCTTCGACTGGCCGCTCCTCACCACGCGGTGGCGCATCCACCGCACGCCCGTGGCCGACCGGGACCACGTGGACCTGCTCCCCCCCTCGCGCCAGCTCTGGGCGGGGAGCCTCGCGTCGCACGCGCTCGCCCAGCTCGAGCGCCACGTCCTCGGCGTCGTCCGCACGCACGACCTGCCCGGGGCGCTCATCCCCTCGGCGTACTTCGCGTGGCTGCGCGACGCGAAGGCGACCGCCATGACGATGGCCTTCCGCCACAACGAGGTGGACATCGTGAGCACGGCGGTGCTCGGCGCCGTCATCGGCCGGCTGCTGCGCGATCCGGTCTCCCGGCCCGGAGCCCTGGCCTCCGACCTCCTCGGCACGGCGAAGCTCCTCGTGAACCAGGGCGAGCTCGGGAAGGCGAAGACCTGCCTCGAGGCGGCAGTGGCCGGCGGCTGCGACGACGGCACCCCGGCCCTCCTGCGCCTGCTGGGCCGCCTCCACCGCCAGGCCGGCGACCTGGACGCGGCCGCGCGCACGTGGGAGCGTTGGCGCCGCGAGGGTCCGGCCTTCGACGTGCATCCCTACGAGGAGCTAGCGAAACTCTACGAGCACCGCCGCAAGGACCTCCCCGCCGCCCTCGGCACCGTCCTAGACGCGCTCGCCCGGTGCCCGCGGGGCGACGGCCGGCGCGAGGGCCTCGAGCATCGCGCGGCCCGCCTCCGTCGGCGGCTCGCCAAGCGCCCGGGCGGGCGGAGGGTGACGCGATGACCCCCGCCGCACCCGAGGACGCCCCCGTCGTCCCCCCCATCACCGTGGACGAATGGCTGCGCAAGCGGCGGATCGCCGTCTGCGGCGCGACCCCCAAGCGCGACCGGTGGGGCTACCGCGTGTTCCGCCGGCTCCTCGACGAAGGCTACGACGTGATCCCGGTCCACCCCGTCGCCCCCCACGTCGACCAGATCCCGTGCTATGCGAGCCTGACCGAGATCCCCGGCGGCGTCGACGCCGTCAGCGTGATCACGCCGCCGGCGGCCTCGCTGGACGTGCTCCGCGACGCCGCCGAGATCGGACGACCGCCGTGCTGGTTCCAGCCCGGCGCCTCGTCCGGCGAGGCCCTCGCCGAGGCGGCGCGGCTGGGGATCGCCACGATCGACGGGCCGTGCGTCCTGATCGAGCTCGATCGACGCGGGGGCCGCCCCGGGGCGTCGGGGCGCTGACGCGCGCCGTCGCCGCCCGGAGCGGTCCTGCCCGGCGACCTACTTGAGCCCGGCGGCGCGGCGCGCGACGTCGGCCCTGCGCCGCAGCTCCCGCTCGGCGGGCGCGGCGATGGGCAGGTCGGTGGCGATGCCGCCGGCCATCCTGTCGATGGCGACGAGCACGGCCACGCGCGAGTCGGCAGGGATTGCGGCGGCCTCGAACCCCGCGGTGCGCGCCTGCGAGACGGCGGCGCGGGTGCTCTGGCTGACGGTGGCGAGCCCCGTCGCGTACCTCGACAACGACTCCTCGCGGGCCTTGAGGTAGTCGATCTCGGCGTTCAAGGCACGCACCTCGAGCTGGAGCGCGTTGAGGCGGGCGTCGAAGTCGGCCGGCTCGCCCTCCGCGCGTGCGGAGACGGCGTAGACGGCAGCGACGATGAGGGCCACGGCGAGCAGGGGGAGGGCGAACGTGCGCATGGAAGACTCCGGATGGGGACGTGGCGGTACGAGGCGGACCGGGAGGCGTCGCCTCCCCCCGGGTGCCATGGTACGCGGGGCGCGCGTCGCGGGAAGGACGCCCCTCCCCGCCCCGGCCCCTCCCCCTCCCCCGCCGCCCCCGACCCTCTCCCCGACGTCTGCCGGTCGAGGCGCCCTGCCCGCGTGCTCACCGACTCCGTGGAAACGATGGACGCGCGGGGGAATGCGGGGATGCTCGCCTCGGTTTCCCCGGAGCTGACCGTGTCGTCGCCCCTCGCCCGTCCCTCCCGATGGCTGGCGCCCCTCGCCGTGGCCGGGGCCCTCGTCTGGCTGACCACCGTCGGGTTCGGCGGCGGCCGCACGACGATCGAGGCGTCCGTGCGGACGCGCTGGGGGTCGCCCGTCGAGGGGGAAGGGATCGAGCGGGAGCTGACGAGGTACCTCGAGCGGTACGGCACCGATCCCGACGCGCGGTGGTTCGCGATCGAAGCCCTCGCCCGCGTGGGACGGCCCGCGGCCGCCGTGGACGTCGCGGCGGGGATGGCGGGGTTCGCCGGGACGCCCGGCGCCCTGAAGCGCCTCGCGATGCTCCTGCTCGACACGCTCGGCTGGGACCGGGCCGATCCTTCCAAGGCGACGTGGCTCTACAGCCGGACCGTCCTGGCCCGCCTCGAGGCGGGGGACACGGGCGCGCGGGCGGAGCTGGACCGGCTGGTGGCGCAGATGCCGTCGAACATGATCATCCGGCTGTTCATGCCCGCCATGAGGGCGCCCGGCGGCGTGGCGTCGACGGCGCTGGGCGAGGCGCTCGCGCGCCGCAAGGAGGTGCACGAGTTCCGGGCGGCCGGCGCGATCCTCCTCGCCGGGCCCGACCGGCGCGAGGACGTCCCGTTCCTCGTGGAGCTGCTGCGCTCCCCCTGGCGCGAGGACCGCCGTCCCATGTGGCAGCAGGTGGCGCGCACGCTCGGCGTCACCGGCGATCCGCGGGGCGTCGAGGCCCTCGCGCTCGCGCGCGCGGATGCCCCGGAGGATGCCGCGCACGCGCGGAACGTGGCGGAGGCGCTCGACGTCGGCCTGGCGCTCGCGGAGCGACCCGACGCGCGGGAGCGGGTGATGTCGAAGCTGCCCTTGGCGGAGGCGGAGTGGATGGCGATCCTCTACGCCATCGGCCTGCTCACCCGGTGGGCACACGGCGACGACGGCGCCCTCGTGCGGATGGAGGAGGTCTGGAAGGCCGAGCCCGCCGACCCCGTCCGCGTCCAGCTCCTCTACGGATGCGTGATGGCGGAGAAGCCCCCCACGACCCTGCCGCTCGCGGCGTGGGCCGACCTGGCCGCGGGGTCCGCGGACCCGCTCGCGAAGGCCGTCGGCCTCGTCTGGCGATTCCGTCAGACGGCACCGGGCTCGGGCGACGCGCTCCTCGAGCTCCTGCGCGCCTCGCTGCACAGGCTCGGTCCCGAGACGGAGGCGGGCGGGGAGACGCCCGAGGTCGCAGCCACCCTCGACATCCTCCGCGCCTTCGCCCGCTGGGGGTGACGGCGGCCGCGTGCGGATCCTCAGCGCTCACCGCATCAGGGCAAGCTCCGTCGGTTTCTTCGCGCTCCTCCCCTCGTCACCCCTGTCTGCCTCCCTGGGAGCGCAGGCCCCCGCCTTGCGCTACCCGCCTTGGCGGTCCTCCTTCGCGTCGCGCTTCCAGTCGGCCTTGCGGTCGGCCTGGAACGGCTTCGCCGCCACCTCGGCCAGCTCGCGCAGGTCCTTCCGCTCGAGGATCGCGAGCCGGCGCGACTCGGGCACCCCGAGCCCCTCGAGGAGCGTCGCGACCCGCTTCCAGAGCGCGGCCTTCTTCGCCTCGGTGGCCGCCAGGTAGAGGTCGCTCACGAGATCGGCGAGGGACTGCTCGCGGATCGCGCCCTGGTTGCGGTAGTACCGCTGGATGATCTTCTGCTGGTACGGGGTGTGGTCGCGGGGCGTGGCCATGGGGACAGCGTACCGTGCGGGGAGGTCGGGTGCCTGGGCCGCAGGCCCATGGGGGGCGGAGGGGCTACAGCCGGCGCAGCGCCTCGGTGGGGAGCATGCGGGACGCGCGCCAAGCCGGCACGGCGCCACCGAGCAGGCCCAGAATGACTGCGAGGAAGACCGACCGGGCGAGCAGGGTCGGCGTCACGCGGAAGGCGAACGCCGCCTCGGTGAAGGTGTTCCAGTTCGTCGTGCTCGTCTCGAGACCGTTGAGCGGGATCACCAGGAGGCAGCCGAGCGCGCCGCCCAGGGCCCCGATGCAGGCCGCCTCGAGGAGGAACGACAGGAAGATGGGGAAGCCTCGGTAGCCGATCGACATGAGGATGCCCACCTCGCGCGTGCGCGCCCCGAGCGAGGCGAGCATCGTGTTCACGGCGCCGAGGACCGCCGCGGTACCCATCAGCGTGGTGAGGATCGTCGCGAGCACCATGAGCATCCCGCTGTTGGCGGTCGTCTGCGAGCGGAAGTAAGCCCGCTCCGTCTTCATCTCGACGGGCAGCCGCTTGTCGGCCTTGACCGACGCCGCCACCTGCTCGGGATCGGTGCCGGGCTTCATCAGCGCGATCACCCGCTGCCGGAAGGGCCGCTTCGTGGCCGAGGTGATGCTCTCCACGTCGCCCCAGATCTCGGACTCGTAGCCGCCATCGTGCTCGAAGACGCCCACGACCGTGAACGGCGTCACGTTGAGCGTCACCGTGCCCCCCACCTGACAGCCCTTCATGCGGCGCGAGATCGGGGCTCCCACGATGAGCTCGTTGCCGTTCAGGGTGAGCGCGCGACCCTCGATGATGCGTAGGCGACTACCGTGGATCGCGAGCGTCGCCGCCTCGATGCCACGGACCGTCACGATCGTCGTCCCGCTGCCGTCCAGCTTGGCGAGCGTGACACCGACGAAGCTCTCGACCGCCGCGAGGGGCAGTCCCGCCGCGTCCAGCGCGACCTCGGGGCGTGTCTTGAGCACGGACGAGTCGGCGGGGTAGCGCACCACGCTCTCGCCCTCGCTCGTGGCGCCCGGACGGAGGTAGACGGCCACGTCCTCGCGCCCGTTCTCGGCGAGCGTGGCCGAGAAGCCCTCGCGCAGGGCCATGACGCCTCCGAGGACCGCGACCGTGAGGCCGATGCCGAACGCCGAGAACAGCGTGGGGCCCCGGCGGACGAACAGGCTGCGCAGGGGGTAGCTGAGCGGGACGAGCTTCATGGTCACGCTCCCTCGCGAAGCACGTCCACGGTGCGGAGCCTCGCGAGGCGGATCGCAGGGATGAGGCCGCCGAGGAAGCCGATCCCCACCGCCGTCAGGAGGCCCAGCACGACCGTGACAGGGGCGATGTGATAGTTCGGGAAGATCATCCCGAACATCTTCCGGAACGCCGGCACCGACATCCACGCGAGGGCGACGCCCAGCAGCCCTCCCCCCCCGATCAGGAGCATCGACTCGAGGAGGAGCATGCCGGATGCGAGGCGGTTCTTGAACCCGAGGGCCTTCAGGACGCCGACATCGCGGGAGCGCTCGCGCGCGGCCATCCCGTTCGTGTTCAGCACGGAGAAGAAGATCGCGATGAGGATCGCCGACCCGATCCATCCGAGGAACGTAGGGATGTTGCCGAGCATGGAGGTGAACTGCGCCTGGAAGGCCGCCTCGGTCTGGGTGGAGGTCTTCTGGGGTCCCGCTTCGAACATGGCGTCCACCGCGGAGATCACGCCCTCGGGAGCGAACCCGTCCTTCACCTTCGTCATCCAGATGCCGACGTCCTGCTCGGCAGCGCCATAGCCCGCCTCCCGCAGCACCTTGTGCTTCTCGTCGAAGTACTCCCAGTGGAGGAACATCGTCTTGTCGTCGAACGCGGGGTTGGTCGACCGGGAGATCGCGCGCACGTTGAAGGCCCACGCCTCGCCCTGCGAGCTCGCGTAGATCGTCTGGATGATCGGGACGCGGTCGCCGAGCTTCCAGCCGTACTGCGAGGCGAGGTCGGCGCCGATGAGGATGCCCTCGCGGTCGGCCATCAGGTCCTCGACGCTCCCCTCGATGATCACGAGCTCGGGGTACTGGGCGATGACCGTCTTCATGTCGACGGCGAACTGCGCGAAGCGGTTCATCTCGTCCTGGTAGTAGCCGCCGATCCAGTTCCAGGGGCCCGTCGACTCCACCCCGGGGATCCCCTCGATCTTCGCGCGATACGAGTACGGCATGTAGACGAACAGGCTCGTCGCGCTCTGGACCACGACGCGGTTCTTGGCCGCGCTCTTCAGCGCCGCGTCGAGCGTCGTCACCGCCGAGCGGAGGAAGACCAGGAGGAACAGCGCCAGGACCGCGAACCCGAAGGTCAGCAGCGACCGGATCGGGTGGCGCATCAGGTTGCGCCGGACCAGGAGGAAGATGCTCACCGGGGATCCCTCCCGCCGACCGGCCTCGAGGGCGCCGCCATCTCCGCCGAGGAGGTCGTGCGTGTCGAACCGCCCGCCAGGGCTCCGTCCACGGCCGCCGCGACGGCCGCGCCCGAGAAGCCGGGTCTCACCTTCGAGACCCAGATTCCGACGTCCTGACCGGTGGAGTGGAGGCCCGCGTCGCGCAGCGCCTCGACCTTCGTCCAGAAGTACGACCAGTGCAGGAACATCGTGTTGGCGTCGATGGCCGGGTTCGTCGACTGGTAGATCGCCCGCACGTTGAAGGCCCAGGCATCGCCCTTCTCGCGGGCGTAGATCGTCTGGCTGATCGTCACGCGTTCGCCGAGCTTCCAGCCGAACTCCGAGGCGAGGTCCGTCCCGATCAGTACGCCCTCCCGGTCGGACATGAGGTCCTCGACCCTTCCCTCCCGGATCCCGAGCTCCGGGAACTGGGCGATCACGGCCTCCATGTCCACGGCGAACTGCGCGAAGCGGTTCCGCTCGTCCTGGTAGTAGCCGCCGATCCAGTTCCACGGGCCGACGGACTCGATTCCGGGGACCCTTTCGATCCTGACCCGGTAGTCGTACGGCATGAAAAGAGGCTCGAGCGTCGCGGACTGGGTCGTGATGCGGCCGGTCGGCGACCCGGCGGGGCGTTGGGTCGGCTTCGGGGCCTGCCCGACCTCGATCGCCATCCCAGCGAGCACCATCGCTCCGAGGGCGAGTGCCGCCGCGTGGCGCTTCGGGTGCGACGTCGGAGGGCCGAAGGGGCTCACGTGCGCGTCGCTGCGGCGCGGGGCATGTCGTTGACGAGCACCCCCTTCTCGAGGTGGAGCTGGCGCGAGGCGCGGGCCGAGGCCGCGGGGTCGTGCGTGACCATGGCGATCGTCTTGCCGTTCTCCGTCACGAGCCGCCCGAGGATGTCGAGCACCGCGTCCGCGCTCGCGCGGTCGAGGTCGCCGGTGGGCTCGTCGGCGAGGATCATCGTCGGGTCGCTGGCCATGGCGCGGGCGATCGCCACGCGCTGCTCCTGCCCTCCCGAGAGCTGCTTCGGCCGGTGGTCGAGCCGGTCCTTCAGCCCCACGATCTCGAGGGCGTACTCGGCCTGCTCCCGACGCTGGCGGCGCGAGAGCGGCGTCAGGAGCAGGGGCAGCTCGACGTTCTCGAGCGCCGTGAGCACCGGGATGAGGTTGAAGGACTGGAAGACGAACCCGACGTGGCGCGCGCGCCAGCCCGCCAGCTCGTCCGTGCCGAGCGACGAGATCTCGACCCCCTCGACGTGGATCGTGCCCGCGTCGGCGCGGTCGAGCCCGCCGAGCAGGTTGAGGATCGTCGACTTCCCCGAGCCCGACGGCCCCATCAGGGCGAGGAACTCGCCCTTCGCGATGTCGAGGTCGAGGTCGTGGAGGACGACGAGGTCCTCGCCGCCCTTGCGGTACTTCCGTACGATGCCCCGCATCGAGACGAGGGGTGCGCTCGCTGACTCCGGACTCATCGCGTCTCCTTCGTTCGGACCTTGGAACCGTTCGAGAGCGCCGGGTCCGGCGCCGTCACCACCCGCTCGCCTCCGAGGAGGCCCGACAGCACCTCCACCATCCCCGCCGCCTCCGTGCCGAGCGTCACCGGGGTGAGCCGCGCCACGCCGTCCACGAGCACGAACACGGCGTCCTTGCCGTCGCGCTGCGTGACCGCGGCGCGCGCGACCCGGGGTCGCGACGGGCCGGTCGCGTCCGTGCTCGGCGTCCCCTTGGCGAGGAACGTCACGCGGGCCCCCATCTCGGGCCGGAGGATCGCGGGGCGCTCGTCGAGCACGATGCGCATCTCCACCGTCGCCTTCTGCCGGTCGGCCGTGGGCCACACCTGGCGCACGCTGCCCGAGATCGCCTTCGTGGGGTCGGCGTCGAGGAAGACGCGTGTCAGGTCGCCCGCCTGGATGGAGCCCAGGCGCGTCTCGGCGAGCTCGACCTGGACCTCGAGCGTCTCGGGGTCGACGATCGTGACGACGCTGCCGCGGGAGTTGCCGCCGGCACCGGTGGCCGCGACGACCTCGCCGACCTCGGCATCCTTGTGGACCACCAGGCCGTCGAAGGGAGCGCGGACGTAGGTCTTCTCGAGCAGGATCGCCGCGGCCTCGACGGCCTTCTCGGCCTTCGAGATCTCCGCGTCCGCCGTCGCGAGCACGGCCTCGCGGCGGGCGATCTCGCCCTTCCACGCGGCCTCCGCGGACAGCGCGGCCCGCACGCGGCCCTCGGCGGCCAGCAGCACGGCCTTGGCGGCCGCGGCGGCGGCCACGTAGCGGTCCCAGGTCGCCCTGTCGATCACCTTGCCGAGGAGCGGCTCGTTCCGCACCACGTCCTGCGCGGTGCGCTCGGCCTCGGCGCGCGCCTGCGCCACCAGGTCCGAGAGGACCGCATTCTCGCTCGCGAGGCGCGCGAGGTCGAGGCGGCTGGCCGCGAGCGAGGACGCGAGCTCCGCGCGGCGCGCCTTGACGACCGCGAGGTCGCGCTCGGACGTGGCCAGGTTCGCGTCGTAGTCGTCGTGCTGGATGCGGGCGATCACCTGGTCCTTCTTGACCGAGTTGCCCTCCTCCACGTTCACCTCGATGAGGCGGCCCGACAGGACCGTGGACAGGGCCGCGCGGCGGCGGGCGATCACGTAGCCGTTGCCCGTGACCTCGCCGGGAGCGGGCACGGCGGCACCGGGCGCGGCGACGAGCGTGGTCTCGACGAAGGGGGTGGAGGACCCGTCCGGGCCGAGGGCGAGCCGGCCCGTCCCGTACGCCCAGGCCCCCCCGCCGAGGAGCCCCACGAGGAGGAACGTCGACAGCCCGAAGCGTCGCCGGGCCCGGGGGCCGGAGTCGCCGCTCCGGTCGATGCGGAGACGGGACAGGTCGGGTCCCGCCCCCCCCGATCCCGCGTGGGAAGGAAGCGCCATCCAGGAAGTGTACGGCTCCCCCGGGGGGATGCCCCGTGCCGCGCCCGGCGCGGTCGGATGCGCGCCCGCGGGCCAACGGGAACGGGGTCCGAGCCCCCCGCGCCCCCCGAATCCTCCCCCCGGGATCGCCGGCTTCCGGCCGCTCCCCCCTCCGCCGCCGGCGACGCCGCGCCCGGGCATGCCCCCCCCGGCGAAGCACCCGCGTGCGGCTACTCGCCGCCCTTGCCCCCGCCCTGGGGCGGGCGGTGCACGATCATCTGGATGCCCTCCGGCAGCAGCCCCTTCAGCTCCTCGAGCGGGCTGCCGCGCAGCGCCTTCTCGAGCTTGGTGCGGCGCGAGCCGCCGACGTGCACCTCGGCGACGCCGAGCGTCACGGCGTAGTCGGCGAGGAGGAACATCGGGGAGGGGGAGATCGTGTAGAAGGTCCGCATCGGGATGTCGCGGTCCTGCGCCTTCTTGCGCGCGTACTCGAAGAGGGCGCTGGCCTCCGGGTCGAGGCCGGGGTCGGGGGCGTCGATCCCGCGCTGGTCGAGGAGGAAGGACGCCTCGCGCACGAGGCAGACGACGGCGGCGGCGCCGATCTCGGCCGCGCGGTCGAAGCCCTGGTCGACGATGCCGGTGTCGCCGCGGCTCGCGATGAGGATGCGGGGGGCGTCGGGGGGGAAGGGGACCTTCTCGACGGGACGCGCCTTCTGGCGGTACCTGCGGAAGGCCACGCGCGCGAGCAGCCCCGTGCCGAGCACGGTCAGGGCGAACGTGAGGGCCTCGCGCTTCTCGTACGCGACGGTGACCCAGATCCCGGCCATGAGCACGGCGATCGCGAGGAGGCCGATCCGCTCGCGCCGGGAGATGTCGGCGTGCGTCGAGCGGCCGCTCGCGTAGCAGTTGAGCGCGATGGCGCCCGTGACGCCGATCGCGTAGAGGGCCGCGAGGCCCGCGATGTCGTGCTGGAAGAGGAGGACGACGATCGGCGCGAGGGTGCCGAGGACCAGGGCCCACTGCGGGACGCCGAAGCGGTTGAGCCGGCCGACGCCGCGCGGCAGCTCGCCGTCGCGCGCCATGGCGAACTGGATGCCGAGCATGCCCGTGATCGCCGTGCTGGCCGCGGAGAGGAGGAGCAGGGCGAAGATGACGCTCGCGACCGCGGCGAACCCCTTCCCGACGTAGTGCTCGGCGACGACGCGGAGCATCGCCTCCTCGTGGCCCTCGAGCGCCTCGGCGGGGACGGGCAGCGCATTCATCGCCAGGGCGAAGATCAGGTTGAGGGCCACCACCTCGACGGCGACCGGCCAGATCGTCAGGAGGCTCGTCCGCCGGATGGGCTTCACCATGATGCCCGTCATGTTCGCGACGGCCTCGACGCCGGAGAGGGCGAGGACGATGTGGACGACGCTCGTCCAATGCCCGCCGAGGCCCGCCTTGGGGATCGTGACCTTCGCCTCGCCGAGATGGGGCACCGCGAAGGCCGCAACCACGATGTAGGCCGCGAAGGCGACCCCGGCGATCCAGAGCGCGAGGATGCCGGCCTTCTTCGGCCCGAAGAAGTGGACGCCGCCGAGGACCAGCAGGGCGCTGACGGCCCAGACCTCCGGGTGGTCGAAATCGAGGTAGTGGAACGCGTCGACGCTCGAGAGGGCCGCCGTGACCACGTAGTCGGCGAAGAGGAGCAGTCCGCCGATCACGCCGAGGAGCGGGGCGCGCTCGCGGGCGGCCGCGTACACGCCGCCCCCGTCGGGGTAGCTGCGGCAGATCACGGTGTACGCCCACGAGACGACGAGCAGCAGGATCCCCATCAGACCGATGTAGAAGAAGGAGCCGCTGCCCGAGGCCGCGAACGCGATCCCCAGCACATAGAGGCGCGACGTCCCCCAGTCGCCGAACAGCATGGGCCCGGCGTGGTACCAGGCGAGCTCCCGCGGGCGCTTGCCGAAGGACAGCATGGGTAGGGGTCGGGCTCCTCGGGACGTACCGCTCGCCGGGACGTCGTGGGGTGCGGGAGGCGGACCCCGGGCCCGGGGACGCTACGGTCCGAGAGCGGAGGGTCCCGCGACGAGCGTACGCGGGGGGCGGAGGCCTAGGCGTTCTTGCGAACGCGCGGGCTCCGGCCCTTCCCGGAGTGGGTCGCACCCCGCTTCGTCCTGCCCTTCTTGAACTTGCCGCGACCCGAGCCGCCCCGGGTCGTCTTCTTCTTCTTGGCCATGACGCCTCCCGAATCCGGGACAGTGTAGACCCCCGGGACCCCGGACAAGAAGGCCGACCGGCCGCCCCGGTCCCCCGCAGGTTCTTGGCGCGGCCGCCCTCGCTGACTACCCTCCCCCCCTACGTCCCGTGCCGGCATAGCTCAGCGGTTAGAGCGGCGGCTTCATAAGCCGTAGGTCCCTGGTTCAAGTCCAGGTGCCGGCATTTCAACGCCTCGCATCCGAATCAGGGGGCACGACCGCATAGGCAGAGCGCGCCCCCTTGAACCAGGGACCTACAGGGGGTAGGTGCCGCCCGCGAGCCTGGCGAGCGGAAGCGGCACCGGAGGGGGCGAGAGCCCCCTTACGAGCGCGCCCCCGCTCTTGGCGCAGGGCCGCGCCGCGCGGCCCCGGCGCCCTGGTTCAAGTCCAGGTGCCGGCACCACATCTCCCCACGACGAAGCAACAGGGGTCGCTCGCCGAGGGAGGAATCGGTCGTCTTGACCAGGGACCTAGGCGCCTGCGTTGGAGGCTGCGACGTCCGTGCCGCGGTGGGCATCGAAAGGGCGACGGGCGTCCAGGCAATGGCACCATGCCGTGCATGGGAGCGGCTCCCACGAGAGGACCATGGCCGTCGACGAGACCCAACCCAAGGACGACCGGCCGAGCCCTTCGGGGCCGACGACCCCTCCCGTCGAGGCCGCGAGCGCGAAGACGCCGCCGAGCGCGGCGCAGGGGAGGGGAAGGAGGGCGTGGGCCCTCGTCCGCGACGTCGCGCGCCACGCGGGACGCGACGGCGTCGGTCGCATGGCGGCGGCGCTGGCGTTCTTCGCGATGTTCTCGTTGCCGGCCCTCCTCGTGTTCATGCTCGCGCTCGCGGGCCTGGCCTCGAGCTTCGAGAGCGTCGAGGCGCGATTCCTCGCGGAGGTCCGGTCGGAGGTGGGCGTCCGCGGGGCCGAGGCCATCCGGGAGATGATCGGCACCGTGGAGCGGCTGCGGTCGGCCACGCCCGCCGTGCTGTGGCTCGGCGTCGGAGGCCTCGTCTTCGGTGCCGTCGGGTTCTTCGTGGAGCTCCAGGGTGCGCTAAACGAGATCTTCGGCGTCGCGTCCGGCGCGCGGCGTGACGTGGTGTCCACGTTCACCCTGAAGCGCATCCTCTCGTTCTCGATGATCCTGGGGATCGCGTTCCTGCTCCTCCTGTCCCTCGCGCTCAGCACCCTGCTCGCGGCCTTCGGCGAGCATCTCGCCGACTGGGTGCCGCGCGTGGCGCCCGCGCTGCTCGCGGCCCTCGACCTGCTGCTCAACACCGCGCTCGTCGCCCTGCTCTTCGCTGCGGTCTACCGCGTCCTGCCCGACGCGCGCGTCGCCTGGCGGGACGCCTGGGTCGGGGCGGTGGTGGCGTCGGCCGCGTTCTCCCTCGGCAAGTTCGCCATCGGCAGCTACCTGGCCCGGAGCAACCTGGCGACCGGGTACGGCACCGCGGGACCGCTCGTCGTGCTCCTCGTCTGGACGTACGTCTCCGCGATGGTCCTGCTCGTGGGGGCCGAGATCGCCCGGGCGCGTGCGCGCGCACGGGAGCCGTGGCTCCCCGACGAGTCGGCGTCGGCCGGCGCTCCATAGCTGGGCCGGATTGCCGCCGGGCGGGGGGATCGCGGCGGGGCGCCCCCGTGCGCACTTCCCCGATTCACGACGGCGTGTTTCGCGGGGCAATTCGGCAGGCGGAGCCCCAAACATGCGTCGGCGTCATGAATTGTGGTAAATTCCCGCCGCAATTGTCCCTTCAATCACTCTCTGGATTCCCATGACCAAGCCGATCGATGCCGCGAAAGATGCCATCCGAGCCCTCCACGAGCACATCTCCGCGCTCGGCATCGCCGCCAAGGAGGCTTCCGTCCTCCTGCGCAATGCGATCGCGGAGGCGATCGGGGAGATCACGGGGAGCACGAAGCCTCGCGGGCGCGGAGCGGCCCGTGCCGCGAGCGCGACGTCCAAGCCGAAGGCGGCGCGCAAGGGCGGGAAGCGCGGAGCGAAGCCCGGCGGCAGGCAGCTCAAGGCGTTCCTCGGCGTCAAGACCTATGACGCCCTCGAAGAGGACGTGCGCGCGAAGGGTCGGAGCGCGATCCACGCGTTGAAGGCCACGTGGAAGGGCTTGTCCAAGAAGGAGCAGGCGGACGTCCTCGCCAAGGCCGGCATCCGTGCCTCGTCCGGTGGCCGGGCTCCGGCGAAGGCGGGGAAGCCGCGGAAGGCCCGGAAGGCGAAGCCGGCCGGTGCCGTGATGCCGAAGCTCGAGACGTCCCCGTCTTGACCTTGGATCGGAAGGGCTAGCGACGGCTCGCCCTGGATCGGGCGGGGGGGCCTCCATCGCGAGGCGCTCCCGCCGTCTGGATCGGGTTGCGCAGCGTGCGGCGCGCCGCGGGCAGGGGGAGCGCGGCGCCGAGGTTCGGGGAACGCGCGACGCGCGGCGTGGATCCGCGCGCGGTCGATCCGGACCGCGGCGCCGCGGCCGTCGTCGCGTCCGACCCGACGCGCGCCGCGATCCCCTCGCGCGGGCGCGCAAGGCGTTCGCTCAGAGCCTGAGGAAGAATTGCTCAGGCTCCATGCTTCCGTGCTGGTGGGGGAGGCGGACCCTCCCCCACGCCGGCCGCGACACGCGGCCTCCCCCTCCTCGGCAACCGATGGGCGCCGGCAGAAGACGCGCCTCGACTTCTTGCTCACGCTCTCAGGGCTCCTCCATCAATCGACGTCCATCGATGGCATCTCGCGTCCGGAGTGCCCCACGATGCTTGCAACGAAGGTGTTGCAGAATGACATCCGGGTTGCCATACCCTAGGCCGAAGTGCCCTGAATCAGGTGAATACGCGCGAATCTCCCTGAATTCCAGGATCGCACCGCGATGCCGGGCCTAGCCTGCTCGCGTCGCGTCGGACCGCGTGTCGCGGGCCGGGGCGACCCGGAGGACTCTGATGCACCCCTCTCTGCGCGCCTTCGCCCCCCTCTCCGCGATCTTCGCGGCCCTCGCTACGTGCCTGCTCGCCACCGCGTGCGGAGGAGGCGGGAGCAGAGGCATCCCGGACGCGACGCTCGTCTCGCTCTCCACAGCCTCCGTGCCGGCGGGAGTGACCGGGCAGCCCTACATCGCTCGGCTCGCCGCGGTCTTCCCGCATCCGCCCGGGCACTTCGTCGTCAGCGCCGGGCGTCTGGCGCCGGGCCTGACGCTCGACCGCTTCACCGGTGCGATCACGGGCTTTCCGCGACAGACCGGCAACTTCCAGTTCGACGTCACGGCCCGGGACGGCAACGATCTGGCCCTGGCCCCCGGCCGTGACACGACGTTCTCCGAGGCCGTGCGCGCCTACACCCTGGAGGTCTCCCGCGGCACGCCGAGCATCCTGCCGCAGACGGTGCGGGCGGCACAGTACCGTCGCTCGTATTTCTACCAGATCGACGTCGCCGGTGGGACGCCGCCCTACGCGTTCCGCATGGATGGCGGCACCCTCCCGGCGGGCATCTCCCTGGCTCAGGACGGCCGGCTCGGCGTCTTCCCGACCCAGGCCAACGTCGAGCAGGACGTGCCGTTCCAGTTCGACGTGAAGGTCACCGACGCGGCCGGCAGCTCGGACACCGCGCACTTCGCGCTCCCCGTGGTCGTCCTTCCGCTGGTCATCCTGACCTCGACCCTCAATGCCGTGGCACAGGACTTCCCTTTCGACGTCGAGCTCGAACTCGCGTCCTCGGGCGGCGGGCAGCCCTTCACCTGGACGCAGGTGGCGCCGACCGGGACGGAGGTGCTGCTGTCGGACATCGGGTTGGAGATCTCGCGCGACGGCCACCTCGGCAACCGCCCGTCGGTCCCCGGGCCGACCACGCCCGGCTCGTACCGATTCACCGTCCAGGTGACCGACGAGGCGGGCCAGGTCGTGTCCCGGGCGTACAACCTCCTGGTGAACCCGGGCCCGGTGCTCACGGGCATCGTGCCGAGCCGCGCCGCCCAGCCGGGTCCCTACGTGGTGACGGGGTCCAACTTCCAGCCGGGGGCGGTCATCGTCTTCAAGCCCGGTCCGAGCGCGGTGACGATCACCCCCACGTTCGTGAACCCGACCGAGCTGCGGTTCAACGCGGCGCCCAGCGCCCCGGGCGACGCGGGCGGCTCCACGGCCGTGTGCGTGTTGAACCCCGACAGCGGCGCCTTCACCAAGCCCCGTGCGTTCGTCTTCCCGGCCACAACGCTCTCCTTCGGTGCGAAGGGGTTCGTGTCGAGCGACCTCTCGAGCACCGGCCTCGACTGCAAGGACGTGGACGGGGACGGGTTCGCCGACGTGGTCCACGCGGGCGCGGCCGACATCGGCACCTACCCGGGCAGCGTGACCAGCACGGCCGCGGGGCTGATCTACCACCACAATCTCGGCACCGTCCCCCCCACCTTCGACGCCCGGACTCTCGACTCCGGCAACTACTACGATTGCGTCTTCGCGGACGTGAACACGGACGGCAGGCTCGACGTCGTCGGCCTCGGGCAGACGGACATCCGCGTGTTCCTCAACGGTGTGTCGGGCGATCCGCTCGGGACGTTCCGTGAGGGTCCGATCTCGCCCCACGCGACCGGCTTCTCCTAC
>JAYTCP010000287.1:0-1896 GCA_043736435.1 Planctomycetia bacterium
GACGAGGCGGGTGCTGTGCGCTTCGCGGCCGCCGGGAAGGTGCACGTCCGCGCGCCGTGGCAGGTCGAGACCCTCGCGCGGAGCCACGATGCCCTCGCCGCCGCGGGTGCGCCCGTCGCGGCCGTGCGCGACGCGCTCGGCGTCGTCGCCCGGGCGGGGAAGCCCGCGCCCGCCAAGCCCGAGAGCCAGAAGGGGCCCTCGCGCCCGTTCGTAGGGCACGCCCGCGACGCGGCCTGGTTCGCGGCGAACGTCCCGTGCATGACGGCGTGCCCCGTCGGCACCGACGCGGGGACGTACGTGGCGCTCACGGCCCGGGGCGAGTTCTCGGAGGCCTACCGCGCGGCCCGCGCCCCGAACCCGTTCGCATCGGTGTGCGGCCACGTCTGCGCCGCCCCCTGCGAGAGCGCCTGCCGGCGCGGCAAGCTCGACTCGCCCGTCGCCATCCGCGGGATCAAGCGCTTCCTGACGGAGCGCCACGGCGCCGAGAGCGCGAACAGCCTCCTGCCCGACGTCCTCGACGGGTCGCGCCCGCCGGGCATCGAGGGCGAGGCGACCGTGAGCCACCTCGCCAAGCTCGGCGCCGGGCGGCAGGGCGGCCGGCGCGTCGCGGTCGCGGGCGGCGGGCCGGCGGGCCTTGCTTGCGCGCACGACCTCGCCTTCCTCGGCCACAAGGTGACGGTCTTCGAGGCGTCGGACCGGCTCGGCGGGATGATGGTGCACGGGATCCCCGAGCACCGGCTGCCGCGGGCGGTCATCGACGCCGAGATCGTCGCGATCCTCGACCTCGGCGTCGAAGTACGCCTCAACCAGGGGCTCGGGGCCGACCACACGCTCGCGTCCCTGCTGAGCGAGGGCTTCGATGCCGTGTTCCTCGCCTCGGGCGCAGGCCGCGGCCGCGGGCTCGAGGTGGAGGGCGGCGGGTTCGATGGCGTGGTGAAGGCGATCGACTACCTGATCAACGTGAACGCCGGCTACCGCCTCGACCTCGGTCGGAAGGTCGTCGTCGTGGGCGGCGGCAACGTTGCCATCGACGTGGCCCGGACCGCGCGCCTCGGCCATGCTCCGGCGCCGTTCGCGACGAAGGAGGCGCGCGTCGCCGCCAAGGCGCTGGGCCCGAACGCGCGGGCCGACACCCTGCGCGACGCCGTGAAGGGACAGGCGCGCGACGTCCACATCGTGGCCCGGCTTCCGTTCGGACGCTGGCCCGCCCAGGGCAACGTCCATGGACGCGAGGAGGTGGAGGAGGCCCGGCGCGAAGGCGTCGTGATGCACCCCCTGCGCGGCGTGCGCCGGATCCTCGGCAAGGAGGGCCGCGTCGTGGGCGTCGAGCTCGCCGAGGTCCTCGACACGCCCGACCGTCGCCAGGGCGGTGGCCCGCTCTATGGCAGCCACGTGGCCGAGACCATCGCCTGCGACGCCGTGCTGCTCGCCGTGGGCCAGGAGCCCGACCTCGACTACCTGGAGGGCACGGAGGGCCTGCGGCGCACCGACTCCGGCATGATCGAGGTGGACAAGACGACGCTCGCGACGGGCGTGCCGGGCGTGTTCGCCGGGGGCGACGCCGCCTTCGGACCGCGCACCCTGATCGAGGCGGTCGCCGAGGGCAAGCGGGCCGCGCGGGGCATCCACGCGTTCCTCGAGGGGCCCCGCGTCCTCCCGCGCGTCCATGCGTTCGAGGAGATCCACCCGCGCGGGATCCAGGCGGACACGTCCTACGACGTGATCCCGCGCGAGGAGCCCGGGTGCGTCGCCGTCGAGCGCCGCACGGGCATCTCGGAGATCGAGACGACCTACGACGAGGCGACCGCGGTCGAGCAGGCCTCCCGTTGCCTCGAGTGCCACGTCCAGACGATCTACGACGGGTCCCTCTGCATCGCCTGCGGCCGGTGCGTGGAC
>JAYTCP010000288.1:0-4859 GCA_043736435.1 Planctomycetia bacterium
GCTCGACCCCGGCGACCGAGAGGCCGTACCCGTCGGAGACTCGATCGGGGATGGCATAGGTCACGTCGGCGCCGGCGATCCGCAGGAACCGGACCAGGACCGCCGTCCCCGTCATGCCGTCCACGTCGTAGTCGCCGCAGATGGCGACCTTCTCGCCCGTCCGCACCGCCTGGGCCAGCCGGGCGGCGGCGGCCGGCATGTCGGGGAGCCCGCCCGGGGCCAGGAGGTCGGCCAGCCGGGGCGTCAGGAACGCCGAGGCGGGCAGGGTGTCCCGCAGGCCGCGGAGCCACAGGAGCCGCCCGACGAGCGTGGGGACGCCGAGCCGGGCGGCGAGCGCGCGGGCCTCCTCGGCCGGGACGTCGGGCACCGAGTAGCGGACGGGCAGGGACGATCGCGGACGGGAGACCACGGGGTGCTTACCGCCGATGGAGGAGAGCGGGAAGGTAGAGTGACGAGGACGCACCCTAGCCTGGGCCCCCGACACCGGCCTACGCGCTCCCTCCGACGCGCTCCATGAGATCCGTTGCCTTCCCGCCCCGGTGTGCCCGCTGCACGCCGGGACCTTCGCCGGCCGGCACCCGGTCGGTCGCCGACGTCCCTCCCCGCCCCTCTCCCTCGCGCTCCCACACCCCGTGACGCCTCCTCCCGCCGCCCCCCTCCCCGTCTCCCAGGCCGTCCGCCGCGTGATCGTCGGCACCGCGGGCCACATCGACCACGGGAAGACGACGCTCGTCGAGAAGCTGACGGGGATCCGGACCGACCGCCTGCCCGAGGAGCAGGAGCGCGGGATGACGCTGGACGTCGGCTACGCGGAGTTCAAGCTCCCCGACGACACCGAGGTGGGCCTGCTCGACGTGCCCGGCCACGAGCGGCTCGTGCGGACCATGGTGGCGGGCGCGACGTCCATGGACCTCGCGCTGCTCGTGATCGCGGCCGACGACGGCCCCATGCTGCAGACGCGCGAGCACGTGGACATCCTCGACCTCCTCGGGATCCGCCGCGCCGTCGTGGCCATGACGAAGGTGGACCTCGTCACGAAGGAGCACGCCGACATGGCGGAGGAGGAGATCCGCGCGCTCCTCTTAGGGACGACGCTCGAGGGGTCTCCCATCGTGCGGGTGTCCTCCGAGACGGGCGAGGGGATCGAGGCGCTGCGCGCGCAGATCGTGGCCGCCATCCCGCCCGATGACCGTGGCGCGGACGACCTGCGCGCGTTCCGCATGCCGATCCTCCGCGCGTTCGTCGCGCCCGGCCGCGGCACGGTGGTCACCGGGATCCCGGTCGCCGGCCGGATCGCGGACGGCGACGCGGTCGACGTGCTCCCCGTCGGCTGGCCGAGCCGCGTGCGCGGCATCCAGGTGCACCACCGCGACGCCACCGAGGCGCGGTCGGGCCATCGCGCGGCGCTCGCGCTCGCCGACGTCCAGGCGGCTCCGATCAAGCGGGGGATGGTCGTGGCCGCGGCGGGGACGCTCGTGCCCATCCCTCGGTTCGCGGCGCGCCTCCGCGTGCTCTCCCGCCTCACGGAGCCGCTGACGCACGGGATGCCGGTGCGGGTCCACGTGGGTTCCGACCAGGTGCCCGCCCGGCTCCACCTCCTCGAGGGTGACACGCTCGCGCCCGGCGCGGTCGGGGCCGTCGAGCTCCAGGGCGAGCGCCCGTTCCTCGTCGCCCCGGGCGACCGGTTCGTGCTCCGCGCCGAGAACTCCTCGGCCACGTTCGGGGGCGGCGTCGTGGTCGAACGGCTCGAGGCGCGCCTGCCGCGGCGGCGCGAGGGGATCGTCGCCTCGATCCTCGCGCGCGCGCAGTCGATCGACGACCCGAAGGTCCTCGTCTTGGCGAGCATCAAGGCCGCGGGCGACCGCGGCGCCGACCTCGCCGACGTGGCCCGGGCGAACGTCCTCCGGGCCGACGCGCTCGGTCCCCTCGTGGACGGGCTCGTCGCGGGGAAGCAGGTGCTGCGCGCCCAGCGGGGCCGCCTCTTCGACCTGGAGGCCTTCGGGAAGCTGCGCGCCCGGGTCGTCGACGCGATCCAAGCGCTCCACAAGAAGGACGTCGCGATCCCGGTGCTCCCGCTCTCGTCGGTGCGCTCGGCCCTCTCCCGGGTCGAGCCCCAGGCCCTCGACGCCGCGCTCGACGAGCTCGTGCGCTCGGGCGAGCTGCGCCGTCACCCCGAGGGCGGGGTGTCCTGGAAGACGCACGACGCGGCCATGCCCGCGGCCGATCGCGAGCGCTGCGACCGCGTGCTCGCGCTCCTCGCCGAGGGGAAGGGGCAGCCCCCCGAGGAGGTCGAGATCGGGACCCTCCTCACCCTGGGCACCCCGCAGCTGAAGCGCCTGCTCCTGCTGCTCGAGACGCGCAAGGAGGTCTTCCGCGCCCCGCCCTACTGGTTCCACGGCGCGTGGGTCGCGGAGGCGAAGCGCAAGCTCGCGGCGGTCGCCTCCCGGAGCGGCGCGTTCACGGCGTCCGAGGCGCGCGAGGCGCTCGCGACGACGCGCAAGTTCATCATCCCGCTGCTCGAGGCCCTCGACCACGCCGGCTTCACGAAGCGCACCGGCGACACCCGGAGCATCCGGACCTGACGTCCCGGCGCTCCCGTTGCCGCGTTCACCGATCGCGGCGCAGGATGAGGTACCCGACGCCGGTGTCGATGGGGTGGGGGTGGATGAGCCCCACCGGGGTCGAGAAGGCCACCTGCTTCACCACCGCCATCGCGGGCGAGCCCTCGGCGATCGTGTACGAGCCGCGGTTGAAGGGCTTCCCCACCTCGTCCCGGTCGTCGGTGACGTCGGCGAGCACGCGCTCGAAGGGGACGCCCCCCGCGATCCTCTCGAGGGCCTGCTTCGCGACCCCGAACGCCTCGGCCTTCGTCCGATCGGTGCCCGGGCGGTCGGTGCGCTGCCCGTACATGACGGTGATCTGCGAGACGTCCACCGACGCCTCCGTGCGCCCGGGAGGGCGAGGCGCGCCCACCGGGGGCACGACCCCCGCGCCTCCGGGCCCCGTCGGGTCCGGCCGGCGCAGGAGCGCCACCGCGACGATGCCCGCCACCACCGTGCCGACCGCCAGGATCGCCGCGATGCGGGGCGCCCTACTTGTCGCGACGGATGAGGTGGTAGCCAAAGACCGTCTCCACGGGCTCCGGGGCCATCTTGCCCACCGGGGTCTCTCGGGACGCTTTCTCGAACGCCGGGTCCATGGCGGGGATCTGGGGCGTCGGCCAGGTGTAGGACCCGGGCTTGGCGTTGTTCGTGTTCGCCTTGCCGTCCTGGTCGCGGTCCTCGGTGAACTTCTCCACGAGGTCGTCGAAGCTCCGCCCGCCCTGGACCTCGGTCAGCAGCGACTTCGCCAGGCGCTGGGCGTCCGCCTTCGAGCGCGTCACGTTCTTGAGCGCGGCCATGCGCTCCGTCATGGGCCCCTTGAAGGCGATGAGGACGTGGGTGACCGTGATCTGCGGTGCCGCCGGGGTGGGGGCTGCCGACGACGAGGCCGGCGCCGGCTTCGAGGTCGATGACTGGTCGCAGCCAGGAAGGGCGAGGGCGCCGAGGGTGGCAAGGGCGACGACGACGCGACGATTCATGCCGGGGGCTCCGGGGGCGGGGGAGCGACGAGTCTACGCGGAGGCGCCCGGGGCGTAGCATGGGAGCCGTGATCCGCCTCCGTCTGCTCGCTGCCTGCTTCGCCCTCGGCCTCCTCCTCGCTTCCCCTCGCCCCGCTGCCGCCGACGACGTGGTGGTCTTGAAGAACGGGGGACGCTTGACGGGGGCGGTGGTAGAGGACGACGCCTCCTGCGTCGTCCTCGAGCAGACGAGGGGCAGCTCGCGGACCCGCGTGCGGATCGCGCGCGACCAGGTGGACCGGGTCGAGCGCGGCGAGGCCCCCTTGCCGATTGCACCCGGCGCGCCCGGGGACAACGCCGCGGAGGGGGGCGCCGTCGCCCCGCGCGACGAGTGGTGGCTCCTGCGGAGCGGGGGCAAGGTGGTCGGCACCCGACATCTCCTGACGCTCGTCACGGAGGAGGGCGGGCAGCGCGGATGGCGTCTCGAGGAGCGGATCTCGATCTTCTCCGCCCCGCGGCTCCCCGGCGTCCTCGTCCAGCGGATCGAGGACACGAGCGTGGACTTCCTGCCCCGCTTCCTCCACTACAGGGAGCGGGGGGAGGGGGACTCGTCCGGCGGCGGCGGCCCTCCGTACGAGGTCCTCCGCACCGGGCCCGTGCGCGACCTCGTCTGGGAGGTCACGGAACGGTCCGGCGATCGTTCGAAGGCCGCGCGCGTCGAGCTGCCCGCGCAGGCCCGCGGTCCGCTCGGGGCACGGGAGCACCTCGCGCGCGCGCGCCCGCGACGTGCGGGGCTCGACGAGCTGCCCCTCGTGGACGCAGCCAAAGGCGTCGTCCGCGTCGTCCGCGCGGGGTTCGTCTCGCTCGGCGTCGGGGGAACGACGCGTCGGGAGGATCTGCTGCGCATCGAGGACGGCGACGCCAGCCTCGAGTCGCGGTGGATCCAGGGCGATCCGCCGCGGTGCATCCTCGAGGACGTCTCCCCGGGCGTCACGGCCGAGCCCGCCACCGAGGCGCAGGTGACGGCGGCCGCGGGGCCGGGGGCCCCGACGGACGCCCTGCCGGCTCCCGTGGGGCGCGGCGGCGACCGCGCCCCGTCGAAGCCTCCGGTCCTGCGCGAGATCACGATCACGGAGGCGGGCTTCCGGTACAGCCTGCCCGGCGCCTCCTGGAAGGAGGAGGTCATCCCTCCGCCGCTGTCCGACGGGGGCGTCCGCGTCGTCGCCCGCGCCTCCAGCAAGGTCCACGCCGCCGACGTCCGCGTCGAGTACGACCCCGCGGCGTCCTCCTCCGCATCCCC
>JAYTCP010000289.1:0-3033 GCA_043736435.1 Planctomycetia bacterium
TCCATCACCTTCAGGGCGTCGAGGATGAACGCGGGATTGAACCCCAGGCGTTCGGGAGCGTCCTCGTAGGGGATCTCGAGCTCGACCTTGGCCTCCCCCACCTCCGGGGCCCGCGACGACAGCGTGAGGCGCCGCGAGGAGAAGTCCATCGTGACGGACTGCGCCTCCTTCGTGGTGAGGAGCGAGGCGCGGCGCAGCGCCGTCGCGAAGTCGCCGGCCGGCACCTCGAACCCGCGGGCGCTGGGCGGCGGGATCACCTGGTCGTAGGGCGGGAACGCGCCGTCGATGAGCCGCGAGGACAGGACCGTGTTCCCGCTGCGGAAGAAGATCCGCCGCTCCTCGACGGCCATGTCGACGCGAGGACCGTCGCCTCCCGCGAGCCGCGACAGCAGGCTGAGGGGCTTCGTCCCGACGATGACGCGGGCCTCGCTGGTCGGGCCCCCCTCCGTCGCCGTGACGGCCTTCGCGAGACGACGCCCGTCCGTGGCGACGAGCTCGAGCTCGCCCTTCAGGAGCTTGAGCTGCACGCCGTGGAGGGCGAACCGGCCCGGCTCGCGGGCCGTCGCGAACAGCGTCCGGTCGATCATGCCGCGCAGGACCGCCGCGTCGACGGAGGCGAGCGCCGCGGTCGGGAACGCCGGGACGGCGGGGAACTCCGCGGGATCGTCCCCGTGGATGCGGAAATGGCACTGCTCGGTGTCGATGTCGAGGCGGCCGTCGGCGCCGACGAGGGTGATGTCCTTCGTGCCCTCGCCGACCTCGCGCAGGACGGACACGAGCCGCGCCGCGGGCACCACGACCACGCCGGCCTCCTCCACCCGGGCGTCGGGCAGGAGCATGCGCAGGGACACGTCGAGGTCGTTGGCCTCGATGACGACGCCGCCCTTCTCGGTCGCGCGGATCGCGACGCACTCGAGGATGCGCTTCGGGCTCTTCGCGGCGGCGACGCCCGCCGCCTGTCCGACCGCGTTCAGGAGGACCGAACTCGGCAGGGTGAAGCGCATCCGGGATCTCCAGGCGGGAAAGGCGTCCGACGCTCGCTCTTCTTCCGGTCTGAAGAAGAAGAGATTCTTCTGTTCGTCGTCGTACTAGAGAGGGCTGTCCGGATGTGGACTCGCTGGCCGCCGCGAAGTCGTATCTCGTTTTGCCTCAACTACTTGCGACAGGAATGAACCGGACCAAGGGAGGGTGGGAATCCAAGCCCGGATTGTACGGAAGAGGGGGGAATGGCCCCAGCGAAATCGGGAGTTTTCAGGCCTTTTAAGACCCCCCGGAGGCTGGCCCGAATTCGTCCCCGATTCGTCCCCGATTCGTCCCCGCCGGTCCGTCCGGTTGTCCCCCGGAAACGCACGGCGCGACCCCCAACATCTGGGGCCACCCTGCGCCATCGAGCGCAGGAGGAACGACCAGCCTGGGAACGACCGTTCCCTGGACAACCTGTGGAGAGAGGACACAACCCCTTCGCTGTCCATGGGTTGGGATCGCTCGGGAATGTGGGAATCCGCTCGGGCCTCGAAGGCTCGCCTTCTCCATCGAAGACCATCGAAGGCCATAGGAATGAAGGGCGCGTCGATCCCGACTCGCCACGGGCGTGCCCGCGCCGTCAACGTGCGCAGATGCGGTCCTTCAGGTGGGCGAGCTGGTGCTTGAAGCCGTCGTCGGTGGCGACCTGATTGGAGATCTTGTCGGTCGCGTACAGGACCGTCGTGTGGTCGCGGCCGCCGAACCACTCGCCGATCTCGAGCAGGGACATGCGGGTCACGTCGCGGGCCAGGTACATCACCACCTGGCGCGGGAACGAGATGCTCTTCGTGCGCTTCTTCGAGCGCAGGTCGGACACCTTCACGTCGTAGTGGGTCGCCACGACCTGGGCGATCCGGTCGATGCCGACCGACTTCTGCTCGTGCCGAAGGGTCGCCTCGAGCGCGAGCTTGGCGATCGCCAGGTCGACGGGGACGTGCTCCATCTGCGCGCGCGTGCGCACCGAGGCGATGGCGCCCTCGATCTCGCGGATGTTGTTCCGCACGTTCGTCGCGACGTACTCGACGACGTCGTTCGGCAGGGGCAGGCCCATGAGCTCGGCCTTGCGCCGGATGATCGCCATCCGGGTCTCGGTCTCGGGCTGCTCGAGCTTCTCGACGAGCCCCCACTTGAACCGGGACACGAGGCGCTCCTCGAGCGTCGGGATGTCGGTCGGCGGGGCGTCGCTCGAGAGGATGATCTGCTTCCCCGCCTGGTAGAGCGCGTTGAAGGTGTGGAAGAACTCCTCCTGCGTGCGCTCCTTGTTGGCGAGGAAGTGCACGTCGTCGATCACCAGCATGTCGACGTGGCGGAAGCGCCGGCGGAACTCCTCGGTCGCGTTGCGGCCGAGGGCCTCGACGAACTCGTTCGTGAACTGCTCGCACGACCGGTAGGCGATGCGGAACCCGGGCCGACGCCGCAGGAGCTCGTGGCAGATCGCCTGGAGCAGGTGCGTCTTGCCGAGGCCGACCGAGCCGTAGAGGAACAGGGGGTTGTTCCCCGTCCCGGGGTTGTCCGCCACGCCGCGGGCCGCCGCGTGGGCGATCGCGTTCGAGGGGCCCGTGATGAAGTTGTCGAAGATGTAGGACGGCTGGAGGAGCGGGACGTCGACCGGCGGGCCGGCAGGCCGCGTAGGGGCGGCGGCGGGGGCGGAAGCGGCGGGGTGCGGGCTCGACGGGGAGGGTGCGGGGCGACCGGCGTGGGTGCCCGCGGGGGCGCTCGGCGAACCGAAACCGGGCTGAGCGCGGCGGGTCGGCGTTGAGGCGTCATGGCGCGCCGGACCGGCACCCGGGGAACCGTGGCTCGGGGGCCCGCCGGCATCGGCGAAGTAGCGGGGCGGACTTCCGTCCGACGGGCGGGAACCCGGGATGCCGCCGACGGCCGGCGTGCCCGTCTCGACCCCCCGCGCCCCCGAAGCTCCGTCCATCTCGGCTGCGGTCCCGAGGGAGGGGTCGTAGGCCTCGGGGGCCGAGTCCTGCTCCTCGAGCGTGGCGAGGGCCGCTTCGAGGCCCG
>JAYTCP010000290.1:0-3502 GCA_043736435.1 Planctomycetia bacterium
GGGGCAGGCCCATGGCGAGCAGGACGGGGCTCGCCTCCGATGCCCCGACGGCACAGGCGCTTCCGGTGGACACGGCGATGCCGAGGAGGTCCAGGTTGACGAGGAGCGCCTCGCCCTCGCAGCCTTCGATCGCCACGTTCACCGTGGTGGGCAGCCGCTCCTCCGAGGGACCGAGCACCACGGCACCGGGGAGCGCGGCGATTCCCGCGCGCAGGCGGGCGGCCAGCCCGCCGAGGCGCGCGACGCGCGCAGCGCGGCCGGTCTCCATGGCGCAGAGGGCCGCGGCCAGTGCGACGGCGCCTGCAACGTTTTCGGTGCCCCCCCGGATCCGCTCCTCCTGGGGCCCGCCACGCAGCAGGGGTTCGAGCTTCGTGCGGCGGCGGACATAGAGCGCCCCGATGCCGGGGGGCGCGCCGAACTTGTGGCCGGAAAGGGCAAGTAGATCGATCCCGAGGCGATCGACGCGGATGTCGACGAGTCCGACGCCCATGGCCGCGTCGCACAGGACGAGGACTCCCCGGGGGCGCAGGGCGGCCGCGACCTCTTCGACCGGGAGGAGAGCGCCGGTCTCGTGGTTGGCCAGCATGACCGCCGCCACCGTGGTCCCGGGGACGCACGCCTCGAGGATCGCCGCCGCGTCTACGCCCCCATCCTGCCGGGGGGGCACCCGTGTGATCCCGTAGCCTTCGCGTTCGAGCGCGGCGGCCGGGTCGAGGACGGCGGCGTGCTCGATGGCGGTCACGACGACGCGGCGGCCGATGCCCGACCGCGCCCGGGCGGCCCCGACGAGCCCGAGGTTGAGGGCTTCGGTGCCCCCGCTCGTGAATAGCACCTCCCTCCCCCGACACCCGAGCACCGCGGCGACCCGCTCGCGCGCGTTCTCGAGGAGATCGCGGGCTCGACGGCCCTCCGCGTGAGGCGAGGAGGGGTTGCCCAGGGGCTCCGCGAACGCCTGCTCGAGGGCGGCCCGCGCCGCGGGGTGTAGGGGGGACGAGGCGTTGTGGTCGAGGTACGTGCGCCGCATGGTCGAAGGGAAGGTCGAGGATACGCTCGGGCCCGGTCGAGCGGCCCTTCGTCGCCGGCCCCCCCTACCGAGGTCGGAGGGGAACGAGGAGGATCCGCGTGTCCGCGCCGCGAACGGGCTCCGTCGCCTTCGAGCTCGCGGCGATCGTCGGGTCGCCCCGCGGCGTGCTCGTCGTGGACAACGTGGACTCCTTCCCGTGGAACCTGGCGCACCTGCTCGCGCAGCTCGGGGCCGACGTGGCCGTCGTGCGCAACGACGCGACCACCGTCGCCGAGGTGCTCGAGGCGCGACCCCGCGGCGTGCTGCTCTCGCCCGGGCCGAAGACCCCCGCCGAGGCCGGGATCAGCGTGCCCCTCGTGCGCGCGTGCGCGGCCGCGCGCGAGCCGCTGCCGCTGTTCGGCGTCTGCCTCGGCCACCAGGCCATCGGGGCGGCCTTCGGGGCGCGCATCGTCGGGGCCACGGTCCCCGTCCACGGACGCGCCACCGATGTCGTGCACCGGGGCGTTGGATGCCTCGCGGGCCTGCCGTCGCCGTTCCGCGCCGCGCGCTACCACAGCCTGGTCGTCGAGGAGGACTCTCTCCCGCCCGAGCTCGCCGTGACCGCGCGATCGCGCGAGGGGGAGATCATGGCGATGCGCCACCGGCGCCGGCCCGTGGAGGGGGTCCAGTTCCACCCCGAGAGCTACCTGACGCCCGAGGGGCCGCGCATCCTCGCGCGCTTCCTCGCGACGTGCGGCATCGCCACGCGCCCCGTCGCCTCCGTGGTCCGCTGACGCATCGCTCCCGCGGGGGCCCGGGCGATCCGAACGGGTAGGATTCGCTCCGCCATGGAACCCTTCGCCGACCGCCTCGACGATGCCGTCCGAAGCAAGCGCTCCCCGCTCTGCGTGGGCATCGACCCGCGCCTCGACAAGATCCCCGCCGACGTGCGCGCGGCCGCCGGCGGCGATCCGGGGAAGACGCTCCTGCGCTTCGGCCTCGAGCTCCTCGACCTGGTCGCCGAGCACGCCGCCTGCGTGAAGCCCAACATCGCGTTCTTCGAGGCGTACGGGCTCTCGGGTCTCTCCGCCTACGCCGGGATCGTGCGCGGCGCGCGCGCGCGCGGGCTGTTGACGATCGGCGACGCGAAGCGCGGCGACCTCGGGGCGACCGCCGAGGCGTACGCGCAGGCGCACCTCGCGCCGGGCGCCGACTTCGAGGTGGACGCCCTCACCGTGAACGCCTACATGGGCGGGGACTCGCTCGAGCCCCTCGTCACCGCGGCCGCGAAGGCCGGCAAGGGCCTGTTCGTCCTCGTGCGCACGAGCAATCCGGGCGCGGTCGACCTCCAGGACGTGCCGACCGAGGGCGGGCTCGTCTACGAGCGCATGGCGCGGCTCGTCGGCGGCTGGGGCGAGGCGCACCGCGGCCGCAGCGGGCTGTCGCTCGTGGGCGCCGTGGTCGGCGCGACGTGGCCCGAGCAGGCACGCCGGCTGCGCGCCGCGCTGCCCTCGACGCCGTTCCTGGTGCCCGGTTACGGCGCGCAGGGGGCCACCGCGGCCGACGTCGCGGCCGGGTTCCTGCCCGGGGGCCGCGGCGCCGTCGTCAACGCCTCGCGCAGCGTGATCTTCCCGTCCGTCAAGTCTCCGGACGCCCCGTGGCGCGACGCGGTCGTCGCGGCGGCGCGTGCCGCCAAAGAGGAGCTCGATGCCGCCGTCCGTCGCTGACCGTCCGTGGTACGTGCATGCGTTCGGGCCGCTCTACCTCACGGTGTACGGCCATCGGGACGACGCCGAGGCCCGGCGAAACGCGCCGCGGATCGCGAAGCTCCTGTCGCTCCGCCCCCACGCGCGCATCCTCGACCTCGCGTGCGGCGAGGGCCGTTACACGCGTGCCTTCTCCTCGATGGGGCATCGGGTCACGGGGCTCGACCTCTCCGAGGTCCTCCTCGAGGAGGCGAAGCAGCGCAGCCCGGGGCTGCCCGGCGCCCCCACCTACCTGCGCGCCGACATGCGCGAGATCCCGTTCTTCGCCCAGTTCGACGCGGCCCTCTCGCTGTTCACCTCGTTCGGCTACTTCGACGAGCGCGCCGACGACGAGAAGGTGCTCGAGGGCGTCGCGCGGGCGCTCGTGCCCGGCGGGCGGCTGATCCTCGACCTCCCCAATCCCGAGCAGGTCCGCAGCTCGCTGGTGGCCGCCGACGAGCAGGTGCGGGGCCACTGGCACCTGCGGTACGAGCGCCGCATGGACGAGACCACCGTCGCGGGGCCGTACGTACGCAAGCGCATCGTGGTGACCGACCGGCGCACCGGCCACGTCGAGGGCGACGTCGCGGAGCGCGTGCGCCTCTACACGCCCGACGAGATCGACCGGGCGCTCGGGCTCGCCGGCCTCGAGCCCGAGGGTGCGCGCCTCGGCGACTTCGACGGCACCCCGCTCGCGCCCACGTCTCCGCGCTTCATCCGCGTCGCGCGTCGGCCGCTCCGGGGCCCGGCGCGG
>JAYTCP010000291.1:0-3227 GCA_043736435.1 Planctomycetia bacterium
TCCACGAGGAGGGCGAGCTCGTCGAGCGCCCCCGTGCCCGAGACGGTGAACGCGTTCCCGCCCTTCGCCTCGACGGTGACGATCGTGCCGAGGGCGGGGCGGGGCCAGTGGAGCCAGTAGAACTGGTGCTTCGAGGCCCGGACGGGCTGCCAGACGATCTTCTTGGGGCGCGGGGTCCTGGGGTTCTTGCTCGCCCACGCAATGCCGGGCTCGGGGCCCTTCTCGGGGAAGTCGTGGCCTCGTCCGTCGACGCGCTCGTAGACGTGGACGTAGCCGCCCGGGTCGCCCTTCGCGAGAGCGTCGAGGGCGGGCATCGCGTACTCGTTCGACTCGGGAGGGACGTTGCGGTCGTCGAGCGACTGGTAGACGAAGATCGGCAGGTTGCGCAGGTTGGGGAGGATGCCGTCCTCGACGCCCTCGATGGGACCGCTCCCGCCCTTGCGGTAGCAGCTGGGCGCGCCGGCGAACGCCGCGAGGCCCGCGAACAGGTCGGCGTGGATCGCGCCGAGCGCCCACGTGCCGTAGCCGCCCATGGAGTGGCCGGTCAGGTAGATGCGATTCGGGTCCACCCTCCCCGCGCGCTTGAGGCCCTCGATCATCTCCAGCACGAACTGCTCGGTCGCGGGCGGGTCGGTCCAGCCGCGCTCCGTCTTCTCGAGGACCTCGGGAGCCGCCATCCACATTTTGAGGCCCGAGGCCGCGCCACCGAACGCCGCAGCCGCCTGGCCCGCGTCCCCGGCCCCCGCGCCCCCCCCATGAAGCGCCACGAGCAGCCCGCCCTTCCCGCCCTTCGATCCGCCAAGCAGGTAGAGGCCGCGCTCGGGCTTGTCGTACAGGTAGTTGCGAGCCTGGACCGGCGCCTTGCGCCCCTTGCCCGCGAGCGTGAGCAGGGGCTTGCGCCACGCGGTGGCCTCGGCCCACGTGATCGCGTCGAACGGCTCGAGCGCCGCGAGGGCGGCCCCCAGTCCGGTCTCGGGCGTCTCCATGGCGGCCTCGACGAGCCTGCGCACCGCCTCGTCCGTCGGAGGCTTCGCCTCGCCCTCGCGCGCGAACGCGCCGGCGAACGCGAGCGTCGCGAGGAGGGCCGCGGGGAGGAGGCCGGGCCTACCTGCCATGCCCGCCGAGCTCCCGGCCCTTGCGTCCGCCCGGGACGAGGCCTTGCCCGGCGGCGCCGGCGAGCAGCGCCGTCGCCGTCTCGACGGCGCGCGCGACGAGGGCGCGCGCCCCCTCCTTCAGGCTCTCGCTGCCTTGGACTTCGCGGACGTTGTTCTCCATGTCCTCGGCGGTCCAGCCGCGCGAGTGCGCCACGTAGGGAAACTGCGGGAACTGGCACCCGAGCTCGGAGAAGAAGCCGAGCATCTGGCCCGCGACGGCCTGCACGTTGTCCTGGCCACCCGTGATGAGGAAGCCGGCGACCTTGTTCTTCATGAGCGTGCGGTTCGCGATCGTCTCCTGGTTCTGCACGCAGTTCAGTCGCTCGACCATCTTGAAGTAGAGCGAGCTCGCGGCCCCCCACCGGATCGGCGTCGCCACGAGGATGACGTCCGCGCCGTGGACGAACGCCTCGTACACGCGATCGAGCTGGTCCTTCTTGTCCATCTGCGTGATCGAGCACGGCCACGTGCAGGCGCGCGCCGCCTTGCTGTAGTACCCCTCGCAGGTGCGGAAGGACAGCTCCCGCAAGCGGATGAGCTCCGTGGGGCAGCCGAGCTTGTTCTTCGCGTGGGCGAGGGCCTCCTCGAGGAGCGCGTCGCTCGTGCTGTAGCGCGGGTGGGCAACGTCCATGTTCGTGGTGCTGATCCCGACGACGCGCACCGGGCCCGGCCCGCGGACGACGGGTCGCGCGAGCGCGTGCGGCGGGTGGACCCCGTGGCCCCGCGCCGTGCCGTTGGCGACGTCGATCAGCACCCGGCCGTTCTCGACGCGCACGGGGTAGGCCGGCACGTGATCCGCCTCGTACCCCGGCTCCCCGAGGCCGTTCGCCCGGTGGAACTTGTAGCCGTGCCAGGGGCACGTGACGTACTCCCCTGCGAGGGTGCCCTGGCCCAGCGGCCCTCCGACATGGTTACACCGATCGTGGATGGCGCCGAACTGGCCGTCCTTGAAGGTGAGGCAGTAGGTCTTGCCCGCGGCGGTCACCTGCCGCACGGGCAGGGCCGAAAGCTCGGCCGACGATCCGACATCCGTCCATTTGGCCTCGGCCATGCGAGATCCTCCCGTTCCGCTGCAAACCGGCGGAGTTTGCTCTGGCTCGGTACCGCCGGTTTGCAGCGTACCGTAGGATGGGCGCCGATGCGTAGGCCCCTGCGATTTCTCGCACTCCTCGCCCTCGGGCTCGCCCCGTGGCTGCCGGCGCAGGCGGCGCCGCCGACGGTCGATCGCAAGGGGCTCGACGCGCTCGCGGTCGCCTGGGCGAAGGCGCGGCCCACGTCGAAGTTCGACGCGTGGGACCCCAAGGTGCGCGCCGAGATCCTCGAGAAGGCGAAGGCCCTCGGCCCCATCCCCGAGGGCGCGCTCGAGGAGGTGCGCGACGTCTTCTGGAAGGCGCTGCGCAAGGAGTGGCCCAAGACCGACGGGAAGATGACGACGCCGTACGGCGAGGCGACGTGGATCCAGAACGGCAAGGGCGGCCCGAAGGCCGGGCTCGTCCTCGGGCTCCATGGCGGCGGCGAGGGCGCGGGCAACGCAAGCGAGGCCGCCGGCAAGTGGCGCCTCCCCGGGTGCCTCCACATGTACCCGCAGGGCATCAAGCTCGTCCACGACACGTGGAACACCGTCCACGGCGAGCGCTTCGTGCTCACCCTCATCGAGAACGCGAAGGTCCAGCACGACATCGACCCCGACCGCGTCTTCACCATGGGCTTCAGCATGGGCGGCACGGGCTCGTGGTTCTTCGCGGGCCGCCATCCCGATCTTCTCGCGGGCTCGGCCCCCTGCGCCGGTGTGCTCATGGCCTCACCCAAGAGCCAAGTGGCCACGAAGGAGGAGGTGAAGGAGCTCCAGTACGGCTTCGTCCCCAACGTGCGCAACCTCGCGATGTACTGGTTCATCGGCCTCGCCGACAAGAACTGCATGCCGGGCACGTTCCAGTACGCCTGGGACCAGATCCAGACGCTGCGCAAGGCCGACCCCACCGGCTACCAGCAACAGGAGTTCGCCACGTACGAGGGCCTCGGCCACGCCTTCCCGCCCGGCGAACCGAGCAAGCTCTTCACCTGGATCGCCCC
>JAYTCP010000292.1:0-3777 GCA_043736435.1 Planctomycetia bacterium
ACCCAGATGGACCTCCCCGACGGCACGCCCTCGGGCCTCCTCGAGGCCCGGCGGGTCTTGAAGGGCGTCACCGGGATCTCGTTCATCGAGTTCCTGGGCGAGGACATCATCCGCCATCCGATGGTGCAGCGGATCGTGGACGCCTACGAGCGCTCGGACGCGGCGAAGCGGGCCGCCGAAGAGCCGCTCGTACAGCCGTGAGCCCGCGGAAGGCCGTCGTGACCCCGCGACGTTCCGCCGTGACCCCGCGACGTTCCGCCGTGGGCCGGGGCAGCGCCATCCGGGCCCAGGGAGCCGGGACCGGCGTCCCTGGCGTGTCGCGGCTCGCGCGCGACCTGCGACGCTTGGCCGCCGAGGCCGAGCGCCTCCACGGCGGCCCGGTCCACATCGACGTCCAGCTCCTCTCCGATCCCGAGATCCGGCGTCTCAACCGCGTCCACCTGGGCCACGACTGGGCGACCGACGTGGTCTCGTTCCCGCTCTCGGCCCCCGGCGCCCCCCTCCTCCTCGGCGCGCTCGCCGTCAGCCGGGACACGGCGAGGCGGGAATCGACACGGCGAGGCCATGCCCCGTACCATGAGCTCATGCTGTACGTGGTCCACGGGACGCTGCACCTCCTGGGGCACGACGACCACGCGCCGCGGGCGAAGGTCCGCATGCGGCGCGCGGAGCGGGAGGTCCTCACCGTCCTGGGGCTCCCGTCGGTGTACGAACGGCCGGACCGCCGGCCCCGCAAGGAGGTCCCGTGAGCGGCGACGTCGAACGTGAGGCCGAGCGGATCCTGTCGCTGGGGATGACGACCCTCGACCGCGTGGAGGAGGCGAAGGCCGCCCGCGAGGCGCTCGTGGGGAGGGGGCTCAAGCCGAAGAGCCTCGCCGACATCCTCCTCGAGAAGGGCTACATCGAGGAGGAGCAGCGCGAGGCGCTGCGCCGCGAGGACCGCCGCTTCCAGGGGCACGAGCAGATCGCGGGCTACAAGCTGATCGAGGTGCTAGGCGGCGGCGCCATGGGCTCCGTCTACCGGGCCCGGCAGCTGTCCCTCGACCGCGACGTCGCGATCAAGGTGCTCGCGCCCGACCTGGCCGAGGACCCCGCCTACGTCGAGAGGTTCCTGCGCGAGGCGAAGGCGGTCGCCCGCCTCAACCACAGCAACATCATCAGCGGCATCGACGTCGGCGACGCGGACGGGGTGAAGTACTTCGTCATGGAGTACGTGGACGGCAGCACCGTCGCGGCGCTCCTGCGCCGGGGCGGCGCCATGGACGAGGAGCGCTCGCTGCTCATCGCCCAGCAGATGGCCCGCGCCCTCGACCACGCCTACAAGAACGGACTGGTCCACCGCGACCTCAAGCCCGAGAACATCCTGATCACCCGCGACGGGATCGCGAAGCTGTGCGACCTCGGCCTCGCGAAGCTCGAGGACCACGCGCGCGCGTCGGGCGAGACCGTCCACCGCATGGGGACGCCGGACTACATCAGCCCCGAGCAGGCGCGCGGCGAGCCCAACGTGGACATCCGCAGCGACCTCTACAGCCTGGGCGCGACGCTGTACCACATGCTGCTCGGCACCCCGCCCTTCCAGGGCGCGAACGCCGCGGCCGTCATGGCGAAGCATCTGACCGAGCACGCGAAGGCCCCGCGCCAGGCGGACCCGACGCTCAGCCCCCTCGGCGAGCTGATCGTGCTGCGTCTCCTCCAGAAGCGCCGGGAGGACCGCTACCAGACGCCCGCCGAGCTCCTCCAGAAGCTCGACGAGGCGGTCCGCGGCCTCCAGCTCGCGCGCGGCTTCGTCACCGGGTCGGCCTCCGCGGCCCCGGGCGCCGCCGCGCCGGCTCCCGCCGCGCCGACGGCGGTCCGGCCCGTCGCGCCCGTGGTCCGCCGCCGGCCGCGGTAGCGCGCCCGTCGCTCGCTACGAGCATCGCCGGCGCTACGAGGCCTTCTTCTTCGGCGCGGGCGCAGCCGGGGCCGCCTCGGGCTTCCACGTGCGCTTCAGCGGCTTGGTGACCGCGCCGCGCTTGATGAGCTTCGCGCAGACCTTGATGCGGATGACCTTGCCGTCGACGAGGGCGCGGACCTTCTGGATGTTCGGCTTGAAGGTGCGCGCGTTGTTGCCCGTGATCTTCCGGCCGACGCCGCCCTTGCGCTTGGCGAGACCGCGCCGGGTGTACTGGCGGCCGAAGACCGTCCGCTTGCCGCTGATGGAGCACTCCCGGGACATGGCGCGACCTCCGTGGGACGACGGGCGAGGGAGACAGGGTAGGGGGGCCCCGCGCTCCGGCAACCTCTGCGCGGGGCGCCCGACCTCCCGGGCCGGGTTCCCGGGGGGCTTCCGGGCGCGTTCCGCGCCCGAAGGTCGCGGCAGCGGACGGGGAAGGCGTGCTTTACAATCAGGGACCCGATGTCAGGTGCGCTTCACATTCCGACGGACGCCGACGAGCTCCTGGCCGACCTGAACCCGGCGCAGCGGGAAGCGGTCACCGCCCCCCGAGGGCCCCTCCTCGTGATCGCGGGGGCGGGGACGGGCAAGACCCGCATCCTGACCCGGCGCGTCGCCTGGAAGGTGATCCGGGAGGGGGTCGCGCCCCGGTCGGTCCTCGCGATCACGTTCACGAACAAGGCCGCGGACGTGCTCAAGCGGCGGCTCGGGGTCCTTCCCGGCGGCGGCGCGGTCACGGCGGGCACCTTCCACGCGTTCTGCGCCCTCCTGCTCCGGCGCTACGCCGACCGGATCGGCGGCTCGAGGGACTTCACGATCCTCGACCAGGAGGACCAGACGCGGCTCCTCAAGGACCTGCTCGAGGACCTCAAGGTCGACACGACCGCCCACCGGCCCCAGGCGTTCGCGGGCGCGATCTCCTACCGGAAGAACGGCGGCGCGGGGCGCATCCCCGACGCCTTCGCCGATGGGCGCTTCCTCGGGCACCTCGAGCGCGTGGAGCGGCGCTACCTCGAGCGGCTGAAGGTGTCGGGCCTGTACGACTTCGACGACCTGCTCCTCGAGGCGGCGCGCCTGCTCGAGGACGTGCCCGAGGCGAACCTCGAGTGCCGCGAGCGGTGGAAGACGGTGCTCGTCGACGAGTACCAGGACACGAACGGCGTCCAGTCGCGCCTGCTCGCGGCCCTGGTCGGCAAGGACCCCGACCTCACCGTCGTGGGCGATCCCGACCAGAGCATCTACCGCTGGCGGGGCGCGTCGATCCGCAACATCCTGCGGTTCCGCGAGGCCTACCCCGGCGCGCGGCTCGTCAAGCTCGAGGAGAACTACCGCAGCACGAAGCACGTGCTCGCGGCGGCCGAGGCCGTCATCGCGGGGAACACCGAGCGCTACGACAAGCGACTGTTCACCTCGAACCCCGCGGGCGAGCGGCTCTTGGAGCTCGCGTGCCGCGACTCCGTGGACGAGAGCGCGGCCGTGGTCCGCCTCCTCTCGGCGTGGCGCGAGGCGGGGATGCCCTGGTCGGAGATGGCCGTCTTCTTCCGGGTCAACCACCTCTCCCGCGGCGTCGAGACCGCGCTGCGCAACGCGGGGATCCCCTACGACCTCGTCTCGGGCGTCGAGTTCTTCCAGCGCCGGGAGGTGAAGGACGTCCTCGCCTACGCGCGCCTGCTCGAGAACCCCCGCGACGAGGCGGCGTTCACGCGCGTCGTGAACGCGCCCCGGCGCGGGGTGGGGGAGTCGAGCCACGCGCGCGTGCGTGCGCACGCGACCGCGCTCGGCATCTCCCTCCCCGAGGCCGCCGCGGCCCGCGTCGAGGGCGTCTCGGGGAAGGCCCGCGC
>JAYTCP010000293.1:0-8014 GCA_043736435.1 Planctomycetia bacterium
TGGTCATGAGGCCTCGTCGCGGGACGCGTCCGGGTCGGTCGCATCGGGGGTGGGGGGCAGGCTCGTGGCGGGCGCGCGGTGGGTCGCGGCCTCCTCGTCGAGCGTCTTCACGTCGTCGAGCCCGAAGAGGTTGCGCAGCGCGTCGGGCGTGGGGAGCGCCGGATCGCCGGCCTCGACGCCTTGGCGCACGCGCGCGGTCGGCCGGCGCAGGATGCGGTCGACGATCCGGCGCGTCATCCGGTCCACCGCGTCGCGCAGGGGCGGCGGCGCGTCGGCGGGCAGGTGCGCCAGCTCGGTCTTGCGGATCTCCTCGGCCCACGCATGCAGGCTCCGGATCGCCGGCGCGGCGCGGCGGGTGCGGTGCCAGCCGCGGAACGCCTCGAACTCCTCGTCGAGGATCGTCTCCGCGTCGGCCACGGCCTCGCGCCGGCCCGCGAGACTCTTGGCCATGAGGGCCTCGGTCGCCTCGAGGTCGTAGAGGAACACGCCCGGGATCTCGGTCACCGTCGGGTCGACGCAGCGGGGCATCCCGTAGTCGAGCAGCAGGAGCGGATCGCGTCGCCGGGCCGCGGCGACCTGGCACGCGGCGCGCGAGAGCGGGTCGCCGCCGCCCGCGAAGATCGCCACGTGCGCAGCGCAAAGTCGCTCGGCGACCTCCTCGAGCCCGATCACCGTCGCTCCCGCGAGGTCCTTCGCGAGGATGTCGGCCGTCGCGCGCGTGCGGTTCGCGACGACGTACGTGCCGCCGGGCAGGGCGGCCAGCGCGGTCGCCGCGCGCGTGGCCATCTCGCCGGCCCCGACGACGAGGACCGTGCGCTGCTTCAGGCCCCCGAACAGCCGGCGCACGATCTCGTACGCCGCCTGCCCGTGGGAGATGGCGCCGCGGCTGAGCCCCGTGTCCGTGCGGGCGCGCTTGCCGGCCTTGAGCGCGAGGCTCGCGAGGCGGTCGAGGAACGGGCCCGCCGTCTTCGCCTCGAGGGCGACGCGGTGCGCCTCCTTCACCTGGCCCTGGATCTCCGTCTCGCCGAGGATCGCCGACTCGAGGCCCGCCACCACGCGGAACAGGTGGTTCGCGGCGTCCTCGCCCGTGCGGCGCACCCACACGCCCTCGTCCTCGGCGGGCGCGTTGGGCACGCAGCGCCGGAGCGCCGTCATGAGCAGCTCGACCGCGTCGGGGTCGGTGGAGACCGCGTACGCCTCCGTCCGGTTGCAGGTCGAGACGAGGAGGACCTCGTTCGCCCACGGCTCGTCGGCGATGGAACGGACGGCCGGGCCCACCCGCTCGCCGGGCAGCGCGATGCGCTCGCGCACCGCGAGGGGCGCGGTGCGATGGTCGATCCCGACCTGGACGATCTCCACTAGCCCCCTCCGGCCCGCGTCAGGAGGGGGTGGACCACGCCGAACGCCACCACCGCGAGGAGGGTGGCCGCGACGTTCAACCAGGCGGCCACGGCGCCCCGCAGGGGACGGCGCCACCAGAGGAACGCCGCGACGAGCACGAGGGCGAACTGGAGGGCCGCGAGGCCGAGCTCGACCGTGGCCCAGACGTTCGCCGTGTTCATGCGGCGGAGGACCAGCCACCCGAGCACCAGCGACGGTCCGAGCAGCACGAGGCCCGCGAACGATGCGTCGCGCGCGAGCCGCTGCAACCCGAACAGGGATGGACCCTCCGTCGCGCCGGGCACGATGAGCCGCGACTTGATGCGGCGGTACGTGCCGAGGTAGGCCGTCGCGAGCAGCCCGCCCGCCACCATGGCCGCCGTCCCGAGGAGGGCGAAGCCGACGTGGAAGGAGCGCATCGAATCGGGCACGGTGAGCGGGGGCGCGCGCGCGGCCTCCTCCGCGAGGCCCGGCACGCCGGCGGCGGCGAGCACCGCGGCGAGCATCCAGAACCGCCCGCCGTACGTGGCGATGCCGCTCGTGACCTCGAGCACCGCGTAGAGGGCCGCGACGCTCCACGCGAGGAACGAGAGGGCCTGGCTCTCGGTCTGGAACGGGCTGCGTCCCGTGCTCTTCGCGAGCAGGATCAGGGCGGCCAGGTGCGCGCACACCGTGGCCAGGCCGACGATCCTCGCCCAGCGGGGCGCGGGCTCGCCGCGACGCCGCGCCTCGATGTAGGCGACGGCGACGGCGAGATAGGGGGCGCAGACGAGGAGGAGGAGGGCTCGGGCCACGCGCCCATCCTCGGGCAAGAACCGGGGGCGTCGAGGCGCGCCCGGGGAGGATTCCGGGGGCGGCGGGGGCCGGGCAGGGCGGACCCGTGCCCGGGAAGGCCGGAGGGGCCCCCGTGATATCCTCCGCCGGATGCCCCCCCCTCCTGCCAAGGACGACCCGAAGGCTCTCCCCTTCGAGGCCCACCTCGAAGCCCTCGAGGCGGTCGTCGGAGACCTCGAGGGCGACGCGCTCTCCCTGGAAGCGTCCATCGCCCGGTACCAGGAGGGCGTCCGTCATCTCTCGGCCTGCCGCCGGATCCTGGACGCGGCGGAGAAGCGCCTGACCGAGCTCGTCGAGATCGATGACGCGGGCGCCGCCGTCGAGACGCCCTTGGAGGTGGGGCCCGAGGGCCTCGTCGATGCTTCCGCGGAGCCCCCCGCACCCCCGCTTGCTCCGCCCGCTCCGGCGAGCTCGCGGTCCCCCGCCCGATCGGCTCCCAAGGGGACGCGAAGGCCGGCTGCGTTGCCGCCGCCCTCCAGCGAGCCCGGCGACGACCTTCCCTTCTAGGGTGCGCGCGGACCGGCCCGAGCGGTCCGGCGCCCGAGGACGCATTCGATGAACCCTCCCCCGAAGTCCTCCCCCGCGCATGCGCCCGAGACCTCGGTGGGGGGGCGCGGCTGGTTCGTGGCGGCCACGCTGGTGGTCCTCTCCGCGGCGGGCGCGGGCGCCTGGTGGTTCCTCTTCGGCGGGAAGGATCTCGTGACGCCGGCGCCTCTGGGCAGGCCCGCGCCCTCGGCGGGAAAGCCGTACGTGCCCGCCGCCCACGTGGACGTGGAGACGGCCCGGCTCGCGGCCTTGGCCGACGGGAAGCGCGTGCTCGAGGTCGACGTCCGCGACGTGAAGGAGGGCGAGACCCTGCTCGTGCGGCGTCGCGAGGCCGGGAAGGCCTCGACCTCGATCACGGTGTTCTTGAGCGTCGGCGATCCGGCGAAGGCGAAGGACGACCCCGGCGTCCTGACCGCGGTGACGGCCACCACCGGCCCGGCGGGCTCGACGCACCTCCGCGTCGAGCTCGAGGGCACGGTCGATCGGGTGACGTTCGTGGACCTGCGCTTCGGCGGGGCGTGGGAGGGGATCGAGGTCGTCCGCGAGGGCGCGCCGCCCGACGTCCGATGACCCGGGACGGGCCCCGTGACGGCGCCTGACCGCGGCGTCTCCGTCGTGATCCCGACCCACGGGCGCGCCGCCTGGTGCGTCGAGGCCGTGCGGAGCGCGCTCGCGCAGGACGGCGTGGACGTCGAGGTGCTGGTCGCCGTGGACGGGCCGCAGCCCGTGACGGAGGCGGCGCTCGCCTCCGTGGCCGATCCCCGCCTGCACGTGCTCGTCGGACCGCACGGCGGGCGCAGCGCCGCGCGCAACCGCGCGCTCGCGGCCGCGACGCGCGCCCACGTCGCGTTCCTCGACGACGACGATCGATATCTGCCCGGCGCGCTCGCGGCCCTGCTCGACGCGCTCGCGCGGCACCCGGACGCGGTGCTCGCCGCCGGACGCGCCGTCGCGACCGACGAGGGCGGGCGCGAGCTCCCCGGGCAGCGCCGGAAGGCGTCCCGCGGGCGTGAGACGTGCGGCGACCGGCTCGAGTCGCAGTGTCGCGGACGCATGCCGCTCAACGTGACGGTCGCGTTCCCCCGCCGGCTCCTCGCCCACGTGGGGGGCTTCTGCGAGGACGTCTCCATCGGCGAGGACTGGCTCTTCCTCCTGCGCGCCTCCGAGGCGGGGCCGTTCGTGGACGTCCCGATCCCGGTGACGGCCACGCGCCGCCATCCCGGGCAGACGCGCCACGACCCGAAGACCCAGGAGGCCTCCCTCGCCGTCTGGCTCCCGCGCTACTTCGACGACCCGCGCACGCCCGCGCGGGCCCGTTCCCTCCGGCGGCGCCTCCTCGCGCGGCACCTGAACTGGCTCTCCCGCAACTACCGTCGCGTGGGGGACGAGGCCGGGTACCGTCGGTGCTTCCGGGCGGCGGTCCGCGCCGATCCCCGGCTGCTGCTCCATCCGAAGCGGCTGCGACGTTTCTTGACGCTCGCCCTCACCCGCGAAAGGCCCTCGTCGTGATCGCACGCCGCGTCCTCTTCGTGCTCGCCGTCGCGGCCCTCGGGCTCGGGGGGTGGTTCGTTACGCGGGGCCAGGGGGGACGAGCTTCCGGGGGCGCGGGGGGCGCGGGGGGCGCGGACCCGTACCTGCCCGACGTCGCCGACGCGGCGCCGACGGGGGCGCCCGTGCGCGGGACGCGCACCCCCGCCGTCGACGAGTTCTTCGACGTGGCGGGAAGATTCCACTACCGCCAGGTCGCGACGGGCCGCTTCGGGCACGAGCAATCGGTGCCGACGCGCAGCCTCGAGGGCACGGTCACCGGCACGCGGCGCACGGAGGCCACGGCGGGCGGGGTGCGCTCGACGGTCGCCGCGACCTTCGACCTCGTCGAGCGGGTCGGGTCGGCGCCCGCGGCGCCGCGCCGCCTCGAGATGGGCCTCTCCTACGTCGAGGCGTCTGCCGGCGGCGCCGTCCCGAGCTCGATCCGCTGGTCGGGTCCCGCCGACGTCCTCCCCGACCTCGAGGCGTTCGGCGCCGCGTTCACGGAGCGGTTCTCCCTGCCCGACCGCGACGTGCGGGTGGGGGAGATCCTCCCGCTCGACGACGTGGTCGCCATCGATCGCCCGTTCCTCGAGGTGGCCTGGACCCTGTTCCGGTCGGAGGTGGCGGAGGGCCGGCGCGCGGTGCTGCCCGTCGTCGGGGCGGTGCGCGTGGAAGCGCTCGAGCCCGGGAGCGACGGGTGGCCCGCGCTGCGCCTGCGCGTCGCGGCGCGGCAGGCGCACGCGGCCACCGTCGGGCCCGCCGGGAAGGACGCGGTGCGCATCGACTACCGCGCCGCCATGGAAGGCGAGCGGGTCGTCGAGACGGAGGGAGGCGCCTGGCGCGCGCACCGGATCACGCTGCGCCGCCGGATCCGGTCGACCGCGCGCGAGCTCGACTACACGGTCGAGACCGAGGGTGCCGCCGACCTGACCTCGACGCGCCGCCCCCGATGACCGGCGGGCCGGACGACCCGACGGCGCCGGCGGAGCCCCTGCTCCCCCCGCCCGCCGCGGGGGGCACGTGGGCCGGGCGCACGTTCGCCGCCCTGCGCGTGCCCGCCTACCGCGGGTTCTTCATCGGGCAGGGCCTGTCCATGGTGGGCTCGTGGGCGCGGAGCGCCGCGCAGGGATGGCTCGTCTACGACCTGACCGGACGCGAGCTCGACCTCGGCATCACGTCGGCGCTCTCCTTCCTCCCGATGGCGCTCCTCTCGGCCGCGGCCGGCGCCGTGGTCGACCGCGTCGACCGTCGCGTGCTGCTCCTCCGCATCCAGCTCGTCAATCTGGTCCTCTCGAGCGTGCTCGCCTACGCGGTCGTGACGCGGGTCGTGACCCCTGGCCTCGTGCAGCTCGTCGCGGTGGCCATGGGGACCGCGCAGGCGTTCGAGATGCCCTGCCGCCAGGCGTTCGTGGCCGACGCGGTCCCCCGCGAGCACCTGCGCAACGCGGTGGCTCTCAACTCGGCGATGATCAACCTCGCCCTCGTCCTCGGTCCCTCGATCGCGGGACTCCTGATCTCGACCGTCGGCCTCGCCGCGTGCTTCGTGTTCGACGCGGCCTCCTTCCTCGCGATCATCGTGGTGCTGCTGCGGGTGAAGCTCCCCTTGCGGTCGCCCCCCGCCCCCGCGGGCCCCATGGGGGACCTGCTCATGGGCGGCGTGCGCTACGTCCGCCGAGACCCCGTGACGCGCACGCTCCTCGTGCTCCTCGGGATCGCCATGGTCTGCGGGTGGGGCTACACCTCGCTCCTGCCCGCCTTCTCGCGCAAGACCCTGGGGGCCGGCGGCATCGCGTACGGGCTCCTCCACGCGTCGAGCGGCGTCGGCGCCCTCGCGGCCGCGCTGTGGGTGGCGGGGCGCGACGACCGTCGCCCCGGCCGCACGGCCCTTTGCTGCCTCTTCCTCTTCTGGGCGGCGCTCGGCGCGATGGCGTTCGTGCGGACCCTTCCGGTCGCGATCCTCCTACGCGCGACCGCGGGGTTCGCGATGATCGCGTTCTTCTCGACGTCGAACACCACCGTGCACCTGCGGGTCCCCGACGCGCTGCGGGGGCGGGTGATCGGCCTGCGGGCCCTCGTGTTCGGCTGGACCCTGCCGCTCGGCCAGTACGTCATGGGCCTCGTCGCCCATCGATGGGACACGCCGACGGCCTTCCTCGGCGGGGCCGCCGTCGGATGCGCCGCGTGCCTCGCGCTGGCCGCGACGCGCCCGTTCCGCGACCGAGGCCCCGCGGCGCGGACGTCGCCCGGCGCGTGAGGGCCCGCGTCAGCGGTCGCGTTCGACGACGAAGCGCGCGAGCGACGCGAGGACGTCGGGCGCGCGGAGCCCCGCGAGCGCCCGCAGCGCGACGTCGAGGCGTCGGGCCGCGCGCGCGCGCGCCGCGGGGACCCCCTCGAGCGCGACGTAGGTCATCTTGACGCCCTTGCGGTCCTTGCCGGGCGTCTTGCCGAGGCTCTCGGCCGTGCCCGTCTCGTCGAGGACGTCGTCCACGATCTGGAAGGCGAGCCCGAGCTCGAGGCCGAACCGGCGCAGCGCGTCGACCTCTTCCGCGGTCCCGCCCCCGGCCCGCCCGCCGCCGGCGGTGGCCGCCGCGAAGAGCGCAGCCGTCTTGCCCAGGTGGAGGCGCTCGAGCCTCGGCTCCTCCGCGGGCGCGCCCTCGGCCTCGATGTCCTCCACCTGGCCGCCCACCATGCCGCGCACGCCGGCCGCGCGCGCGAGCTCGCCCGCGAGGTCGCACGCGAGCGCGGGCTCGTCCACGTGCTCGAGGAGCGACTCGAACGCGAACGAGTGGAGGGCGTCGCCGGCGAGGATCGCGAGGGCCTCGCCGAAGACCCGGTGGCTGGTCGGCTTGCCGCGCCGAAGGTCGTCGTCGTCCATGCACGGCAGGTCGTCGTGGATCAGGCTGTACGTGTGGACGAGCTCGAGGGCCGCCGCGAACGGGAGCGCCGTCTCGGCGCGCCCGCCCACGGAGGCGCAGGCGGCGAGGCACAGGGCGGGGCGCAGGCGCTTCCCGCCCGCGAACACGCTGTAGCGCATGGCCTCGTGGAGGCGCCCCGGGCCCGTGCCGGCCGGAGGGAGGACGGCGGAGAGCCATGCCTCGACACGGGCGCCCGTGGAGGCGAGGAAGGCCGCGGCGTCGGGAGGGGAGGCCATGGGACCGGCATGGAAACCCGGAACGGCCTCCCGGTCGAGGACCGACGGACCGCGCGCGGCCGGGCGGGGCGGAGGGCCCTTCCGTTGGTATCCTCGGTCGTCGATGAGTCTCCTCGAGCGCGTCGACAGCCCCGCCGACCTGAAGGCCCTCTCTCCCGAGGAGACGGTCGCTTATTGCCAGGAGCTACGGGACTTCCTGATCCACACGGTGTCCGCGACGGGCGGCCACCTGGGGAGCAACCTCGGGGTCGTCGAGCTCACCGTGGCCCTCCACCGGGTCCACGACTTCGCCCTCGACCGGCTCGTGCTCGACACGAGCCACCAAGTCTACCCGCACAAGGTGATCACGGGCCGCCGGGAGCGCTTCCCGACGCTGCGCCGGACCGACGGGCTCTCGGGGTTCATGGCGCGGGGCGAGAGCCCGTACGACGTGTTCACCAGCGGGCACGCCGGCACCGCCGTGTCCGCCGCCCACGGCATGGCGCTGGCCGACGCGATCCGCGGCCGGAGCGACCGCCGCATCGTGGCGCTCGTGGGCGACGCCGCCGCGGCGTCGGGCGCGACGTTCGAGGC
>JAYTCP010000294.1:0-7920 GCA_043736435.1 Planctomycetia bacterium
CTCCGGGTCGGAGCGCGCGACCCGCGCCCCGACCCGGAGCCCGATCCACACGGTCCGGATCGATCCCCGGGCAGTCATCCCCCGATCCAGGCACTCCCCGATCTAGGCACTCCCCGATCCAGTCGGCCCCCGAATCACCTGCTCGAAGGAGCACGGGCTCCACCCCTTGAAGGAAGTACGAACGATGCGAACTCGGATCCTCCGGTTCATCGCGGTCCCGGCCGCGCTGGCGGCCAGCCTGACGGCCGTCTCCTGCGGTGGGGGCGGCGCCGGCGCCGACATGGTGCTCGTCGGCTTCAACCTGCCCAACATCGCCGGCGTCCCGCTCAACCAGCCCCTGATCTACACGTTCAGCGACAACGTCGACCCCGCCTCCGCGACGCCGGACACGCTGCAGGTGATCACGCTGACGCCCGGTCAGCCTGCCTTCACCTTCGCGTCCATCGTGATCGACGGCAACCTCGTCGCCGAGCTGCCCAGGATCCCGACGTTCGACGACTACAGCGACTCGGGCATGTCGCAGGACACCGAGTACAGCGTGTTCCTGCCCGTCTTCCCGGCCGTGGACACGATCAAGAGCACCACCGGCCGTCCGCTCGTCAAGGCCGAGTCCTTCACGTTCAGGACGTTCCCCGCGCCGCTGTTCATCGAGTCACGTCGGCCCCTGATCCACACGCCGGGCCCGGTCTCGGGGACGATCGCGTCGCGGGGCGACGAGGACGGCTGTCTCCAGAACGCCACGAACTCGCTGTACGACCCGAACAACCCCTTCCAGGCGGGCACCGACCAGTTCGCGCGCCTCCTGTGCCTGAAGCACGACGGAGCGCCGCGGGTCCTCATGGACCAGTGCATCCCGACCCACGATCAGCGGGCGGTCGGCACCCCCTCGGGCGTCAGCGCCGGGCTCCTCGACCTGGGCGCGATCCGCATCCGCTTCAACGAGGCGCTCGACCCGCTGACGGTGACGCCCGCCGTCCCGGTCGCCTCGCCGCCGGGCGAGCAGACGGTCGTGCCGCCGGACGGCATCAAGAACCTGGCGGCGAACGTCCAGCTCTTCTTCGTCGCGGACGCGGATCTGATCCCGCTCCCGGCCATCTCCGCCCCCAGCTTCACTCCGAACCAGATCCAGGTGTCCACGAACGTCCCGGTCGTCATCCAGGACCTCAACACCGCCGAGGTGATCCTGGTCCCGACGGGCCCCCAGAAGCAGGGCGTGTACGTGATCAACGTGAAGGGCACCAAGGACCTCACGGGCAACTTCCTCAACCCCGCGACGCGGCCGAGTCCCTCGGTGGGCGGCTACGCCGCGCTCGACGCAGCCCTGATCGGGAAGATCCCGATCGGCTACCGCTACTACTTCCGCACCCTCGAGCTGCCCGCCACGGAGGGCTCGATCACGGAGGGGTTCGGCAACAACTTCGCCGAGCTGACCTCGGCCCTGTTCACCTTCACGACGGTGCCGAACTCCCCGGTCAGCGACATCCCCGGGTCGCCCCGGCTCGCGCTCGCGAACACCGTCACCCTCATCCAGACGCAGCCCGGCCAGAGCACGAACGCGAACTGGAACGGCACGAACCGCTTCCTGGGTCTCCCCGACCTGTCTCTGAACACCAGCCTCGATGACGGCGCGGGGCGCCTGAAGGCGGTCTTCAAGCCCTACATGGGCAGCGGCGAGGACGGCAACTTCTCCCTCCTCGCCGGCAGCGGGACGATCTCGAGCGACACGGGGAGCTTCGACGGCGACGGCATCTTCGAGTTCGAGAGCTTCAACCTCGGTGCCGGAGCCTCGCTCACGGTGGGCGGCTCGAAGCCGTTGCTCATCCTCGTGCGCGGATCCTGCACGATCGCGGGCACGATCCGCGCGACGGGCGCCGCGGGGCGCTTCGGCCTCGACACGGACGGCACGGCCAAGTACGTGAACCTCGCCGCCGTCCAGTCCAGCGGCGTCGGCGGCACGCCCGGCCCCGGCGGCGGTCTCGGCGGTCGCGGCGCCCCCATGGTGTCGGGTCCGAGCCCCGCGGCCTCGAGCGCCGGCTTCATCGGCCTGAACCTGTTCGGCGAGGGGGAGATCGGGGGCGTCGGCACGGGCGGCACCTCCGGTGACAACACGAACCAGGGTGGCGGCGGGGCAGGCTTCGGGACCGCGGGATCGGGCGGCACCGGCGCGTCGAACGGCGGCGTCGTCGGCGATGCGACCTTTGCCAGGGCCCTCGCCCTCTTCGTCCCCGAGCGCAGCCACCAGCCCAACGCCAACGTCGCCGGGGGCGCCGGCGGTGGCGGCGGCGGACTCGAGGACGACAACGGCGCCTCCGAGACCGGCGACGGGATGGTCACCTTCCTCGGCACCGGACAGGTATCCAGCGGTGACGACGCAGGCGCCGCCGGCGGCGGCGGCGGCGGCGGCATCTGGATCATCGCGGACACGCTGACGGTTGCCGGGACGGGCGTCATCCGTTGCGACGGAGGTCGAGGCGGCAACACGTACGCAGCGTCCGAGCAGAACATCTTCGACCCGAACGGGGATCCGATGGTGACGGGCGACGAGTACGTGGTCGGCGTCGTCGACGATACCGCCCCGGGGACGGGAGCCGGCGGCGCCGGCGGCGGCGGGGCCGGCGGCTCGATCCTCCTCCAGGCTCGGACGTCCCTCGTCGTCCAGGCGAGCGCGACGCTGTCCGCCATCGGCGGTGCGGCGGGGACGGCGCTCTCGAAGAACGGCGGCCTCGGGGGTTCCGGTCGCATCGGGCTCATGGGGTTCGCGGGATCGGGCGACGATGCGGTGGCTGCGTCCGTGACAGTCGACGGCGGGGCGGCCATCACCCCGGCGGCGGGAGTCCAGGGCGCGTCGTGGCGGCCCTCCACGGACCTGACGAGCCAGGGTGTCAGTGAGTGGGTCAACCTGGCCACCGCGTCGGCCGTGTTCGACCCCCCGTTCTGGGACGACAACAGCCTGACGCTGACCGGCGGCGGCCTCGTCGCCGGCACGGACTTCGCGATCACCCTCGAGTTCCAGGGCGCGGACACGCTCGCCCCGGACTCGGATGCACCGACATCGGGGACCGGCCTCACGGCCTGGTCCACGAGCGTCTCCAGCATCGACAACCACGTCTATTTCCGCTGGCGCTTCCGGTTCTACGTGGCCAAGACGTTCGACGAGGCCACGTTCCCGATGCCCCAGGTCCTCAGCATCACGATCCCGTTCCAGAAGTAGGACCCAGCCAGGCCGGCCGGCAGAGCGGGCGCACGCGCGGCCCGCTCGGGTCGGCCGGCGTGGGCCCGGGTCGCGTCGCGTGCCAGGTCCGTTCCCCGGTTGCTCGTGCCGCGTTTCCCTCGCTGGGGTCCCGGCGCGGACGGCGCGGGCTCGAGCCGGTTCGCCGAAGCGCCCAGAGGAGAGCAACGACGTGGTCCGCGGGGCCGTGGACATTCCCGAGAGGGTCCGGGCGGACGTCCGCCCGGACCCTCTTTCCTTGTCGGTCTCCCCCTCCGTCGGGGCCTCCCCGTTCGCGGGGCGGCGGCGCACTCGCCGGTCGTCGGTGCGGGTCCCGTGGCTCGGGCGTCTCGTGGGGGTGGTGGTCGCGCGGCTCTACCTGCGCCGACCCGACCTGGCGGAGGTGGTCGCCATCCGCTACCGCTCCCCGCGCGCCGTGATCGGCGGCGTGCTGAACGAGCTCGCGTACCGGTTCGGCTGGTCCCGCGCGCCGGCGCTCCTCTCGGCGAACCTCGAGCTGACCAACCGGTGCAACCTGAAGTGCACCTTCTGCCCCACGGCGGACGGCCGGATGCGTCGTCCCCGCGGCTTCATGGACGAGGCACTCTTCCGCAAGGCCCTCGACGGCGCCGGCCCCCTCGAGTTCGCACTCCTCTTCCAATGGGGCGAGCCGCTCCTCCACCCCCAGTTCGTGGAGCTGGCGCAGGACGCCGCCCGCCGGGGGATCCGGACGCTCGTCACCACGAACGGCACCCTGCTGGACGACCGGCGCATTTCGGGGCTGCTCGCGGCGGGGATCGACCGCGTGACCGTCTCCGTGGACGGGGACGAAACGACCCACGAGGCGGTCCGCGGCATCCCGCTCGCCCGGACACGGGACGCCGTCCGGCGGCTGGTGGCGGCGCGCGACGCAGCCGGGGTCTCTACCGCGGTGGACGTGTCCATGGTCGTGGCCCCGGAGACGGAGGCCGCGACGGCCACGTTCCGTGCGTCGTTCGAGCCCGAGGTGGACCGGGTCCAGACGATCCCGCTGCTGACCCAGGGCGAGCGGCGCACGCGATGCCGGGAGCCGTGGCGCGGGGGCCTGGTGGTCTTACAGGACGGTCGGTGCACCGTCTGCTGCGTGGACCACGAGGGAGCGCTCGCCGTCGGGGACGCGAAGGCGGAGCGCCTGTCCGACGTCTGGAACGGCGAGAGGATGAGAGCGCTCCGCCGGGCACACGTCTCGGGTGAGCTGCCCCCGGTCTGCGCGTCGTGCACCGAGTACCCCACCGACGCGGCCGCGCCGCGGTTCGCGGGGGGAGCCCGGCCGCGATGAGGATCCGCCGACAGTACCTCGACGTGGTCGGCGAGCGCCTCCTCCGCGGCGACGCTCCGGGCCTCGTGCGCCTCGCGGCGGGCTGGCTGCGCACCGCGCTCGGTCCTCGTACGCGGGCAGCGGGCGCGCCGTCGCTCGGCACCCTGCTCATCACCTACCGATGCAACCTCCGCTGCCGCGTCTGCGACCTTCCCGATCGGGCGGTCGCCCGGCGGAAGGCCGGGGACCGCGAGCTCGACACGAAGGAGCTGCGCGCGGTGCTGCGCGACATGAAGGCCATCGGGACCCTCGGGGTGGGGGTGACCGGGGGCGAGCCCATGCTGCGCGAGGACGTGCTCGACGTGCTGTCGGCGGGCACCCGCCTCGGCATGCATATGCACCTGAACACGGACGGGTACCGGATGGACCGCACCGCGGCCCGCGGCGTCGTGCGGGCGGGGACGCGCAGCGTGAACGTCTCGATCGACGGCGCGACGGCCGCGGAGCACGACGCCGCCCGCCATCGCGTGGGCGCGTTCCGCGACGCGACGGCGGCGCTGGGCGCGCTGCGCGCCGCGCGGAGGAGCCCGGAGGCGTTGCGCCTCACGGCCGTGACGGTGCTCACCTCGAAGAACGTGGACCGCATCGAGGCGGTGGCCGCCGCGGCGCTCGCGGCGGGCGCGGACCGCCTCGGGGTGATCCCGGTGCACGACTTCGGCCAAGGCGAGCCCGCCGCCGAGGCCGATCGCGTGGCGCGCGGAGTCGAGGCGCTCCACCGGCTCGAGGCGCGCGGCATCCTCGACAACAGCACCGCCTACCTCGACCTCCTCCCGCGTGCGTTCCGCGGCGAGGCGTCACCGCTGCAGTGCTACGCCCCCTGGGCCTCCGTCGTGGTGGATTGCTATGGCGACGTGTACCCCTGCTTCCCGCTGATGGAGCGCAAGCGGCCCGTGGGACGGATCCCCCTCGCCGCGCTGTGGCGCTCGGAGGCCTACCGGATCGAGCGCGACCGCCTCGCCTCCTGCGCCGCGTGCCTCTGGAACTGTCACACGGAGATGAACCTGGTGCTGCCCCAGCCGGGCAGGGCACGCCCGACCCGTGCCCCCTCCGCCTCGCCGGCCGCGGCCGCCCTCGGCTCCGCCTGAGGGAAGCGCCTCGTGAACCTCTCCCTCGCCAAGGCCCTCGACCGCACGATCGGCGGCGTGCTCTGCGCGACCCTCGCGGGCCTCGACCGCATCGCGTCGTGGGTCCGCCGCGCGCCCGCGCCGATCGAGGAGGTGAGGGGCCTCCTCCTCGTCAAGCTCTGGGGGCTGGGCAACTGGGCGCTGCTGCGGCCCATCGTCCTCGACCTCCGCGCCCGATGGCCCGGGGCGAGGCTCTCCGTCGTGACGCTCCGGGCGAACGCGCCGCTGGTCGAGGACCTGGCGGACGAGGTCCTGCTCGTGCGCCCCGACGGGTTCGTCCGGACCCTCCTCGACCTCCTGCGGGCGGTGCGCCGGCTCCGGCGCGACCTGCCGGAGATGTCCGTCGACTTCGAGCAGTTCTCGACGGTGGGGGTGCTCCTCGCGCGGATCGCGGGCGTGCCGCAGCGCATCGGCTTCCGCAGCGGGGCCCGCGCGAGGGACGGAGTCCTCACGGTCCGTGTCCCGTTCCGGACCGACGTCCACGCCTCGCGCTCCTTCCGCGACCTCGCGGAGGCCGCGGGCGTCGCCGCCGGTCCCTACGTGCCCGGGTCGCTCGCGGTCCCGGTACGCGGCCGCGCGGAGGCCGACGCGTGGCTCGCCGGCGAGGCGGCGGTCCGCGAGGCCCGCCCGAGGGGCCCGCTCGTCGTGCTCCATCCGGGTTCCGGCGACAACTTTCCCGGCCGGCGCTGGTCCGAGGCGGGCTTCGCGGCCGTCGGCCGCCAGGCGATCGAGCGGCACGGCGCGCAGGTCGTCGTGACGGGCGGACCGGGCGAGGTCGCGTTGGCCGCGCGCGTGGCCGCCGCCGCGGGTGCGTCCGCGCGGAGCGCCGCCGGATGCCTGTCCGTCGACGGCCTCGTGGGCCTGCTCGCGCGCGCGAGCGTCCTCGTGAGCAACGACACCGGTCCGGTCCACCTGGCCTCGGCCCTCTGCGTGCCCGTGCTGGCCCTGTTCGGCCCGAACACGCCGGTGCTCTACGGCCCGCTCTCCCCCCGCTCCCGCGCGTTCTTCCGCGCGTTGCCGTGCAGCCCTTGCCTCACGACCGAGAGCTACCGATCGAGCCCCTGCCGGATCCACACGTGCATGGCCGCATTGTCCACCGGAGAGGTGGTCGCCGCGTTGGACGGCATCCTCCGCACCGCCACGGGGGTCGCGGTCGAGGGGCGGCCGTGAGGAGGGTCGCGCTCGGGATCTCTCTCGCGCTCCTGCTGCTCGCCTTCGCGGCCCACGGGCGGAGCCTCGGAGCCGGCTTCGTCTACGACGACCATCGCTTCATCGAGCACAACGTCGCGATCGCGACCCTGGGGCGCCCCGGCTCGTTCTTCGTCGACCCCTCGACCGCCTCCGCGGCGCAGGGCGTGCAGGCCGACATCTATCGACCCCTGCGCACGCTCCACTTCGCCGTGGACCGCGCCCTCTTCGGCCTGCGGCCCTTCGGTTGGCACCTGGCGAGCGTCCTCCTCCACGGCGTGAACGGCGCCTTGGTCTTCGTGCTCCTCCTACGGCTCCTCGTCCGCGCGCCCGAGGCCGGGTCGGGCGGCGGGGCGCTGCCCCATGCGGGGGCGGCCGCCCCGGGCCCCGCGGTCCTCGCCGCGGCGCTTGGCGCCGCGCTCTTCGTGGCGCACCCCGTCACGGTGGAGAGCACCGCGTGGATCTCGAGCCGGGGCGACCTCCTCGCGTGGACCTTCGCGCTCCTCGCCTTCGAGGCCTTCCGCAAGGACGGGCGGCGACGCACGCTCGTCGGCGTCGCCTGCGTCGCCCTCGCCTGCCTCGCCAAGGAGTCGGCCCTCGCCCTCGTGGCCCTGGTGCCCCTGCGGGACCTGGCGGCGCCCGAGGGCGCGAGGCCGTCGCGTCGGACGACGGCGTCGCGTACGGCGCTCGTGGCCCTCGTCGCGGGGGCCTTCCTGTGGGTGCGGTCCTCGGTGCTGCCGGCCGTCCCCGACGTGCCGTTCTTGGCCCAGACCGGCTTCCCCGACGACAGCCGTGCCGCGGCCGCCCGTGGGATGCTCGCCTCCCTGGTCTGGTACGCGCGGGTCCTCGTGTGGCCGACCGGATTCCCGTTCGACCGCAACGTGTTCACCGACCCCGTGCCCACGTCCTGGGGAGACCCGGAGGTGGTGCTCGGCCTCGGGCTGCTCCTGTCGACCCTCATCGCCGGCGTCGTCGCCCTGCGGGCGCGCCGGGGCGCCATCGCGTTCGCCTGCCTCGGTGCGCTCGCGGCCCTCGGTCCCGTG
>JAYTCP010000295.1:0-2408 GCA_043736435.1 Planctomycetia bacterium
CGGATCGGCCCGCCGGAAGCGAAGGCGTCCTACCTCTCGATCCCCGCGATCCTAGAGGCCGCGCGCGCGACGGGGGCGCAGGCGGTGCACCCCGGCTACGGCTTCCTCTCCGAGCGCGCCGACTTCGCGCGCGCGTGCGAGGAGGCGGGGCTCGTCTTCGTCGGCCCGCCCGCGGCGGTGCTCGAGGCGACGGGCGACAAGCTCGGCGTGAAGGCCCGCGTCGCTACCGCCGGCGTGTCCGTCATCCCCGGCCCGCTCGGCGCCGTGGCAGAGAGCGACTCCGCCCTGCGCGCCGCCGCGAAGGCCACGGGCTTCCCGATGCTGCTCAAGGCCATCGGCGGCGGCGGCGGCCGCGGCCTGCGCCGCGTGGACGACCCGGCCGGCCTCGGCCCGGCCTCCGAGTCGGCGCGCCGCGAGGCCGGCGGCGCGTTCGGGGACGCGCGGCTCTATGCCGAGGCCCTCGTCGCGCCCGCGAGGCACGTCGAGGTCCAGATCCTGTGCGACGCCCGCGGCGAGGTGCGCATCCTCGGCGACCGCGACTGCTCGCTCCAGCGGCGCCACCAGAAGGTGATCGAGGAGGCGCCCGCCCCCGGCCTCGCGCCCGCGACCCGCTCGGCCCTCCACCAGGCCGCCCGCGACGCCGCCCGCGCGCTCGGCTACCGCAACGCCGGCACGTGCGAGTTCCTCGTCGATCCGAAGGGTCGTGCCTACTTCCTCGAGGTGAACCGGCGTCTCCAGGTCGAGCACCCGGTCACCGAGGCGATCTTCGGCATCGACCTCGTCGCGTGGCAGCTGCGCGTCGCCGCGGGCGAGCCGCTCCCGCCCGAAGGCACGTGGACCCCGCGCGGCCACGCGGTCGAGGCGCGCGTCTGCGCCGAGGACCCCTCGAAGGGCTTCCTTCCCGCCTCCGGCACGATCCTCCGCCTCGTCGAGCCCACGGGCCCCGGCATCCGCGTGGACGGCGGCTGGGGAGCCTCCGGCGAGGTCCCGCCGCACTACGACTCGCTGCTGATGAAGGTGATCGCGTACGCCGAGACGCGCGACGAGGCCCTCGACCGCCTCGACGCGGCCCTCGCCGAGACCGCGATCCTCGGGGTCACGACGAACGTCCCCTTCCTGCGCCGCATCCTCGCGCACGAGGATGTCCGCGCGGCGCGCCTGCGCACCGACTGGCTCGACGGCGCCGCCGAAGGGCTGGCCGACCTAGGCCCCGTCCCGCGCGAGGCGCTCCTCGCCGCGGTGGCCGCCGACCTCCTCGGGGACGGCCGGGCTGCAGCTTCGGGGGGCGGCGGGGGTCGGGGCGTCGCGCGTCCCGATCCGTGGACCGCGTTGCCCGGCTGGCGCGTGGGGGAGGCGACGACCCCGTGAGCACGAAGTCCTTCCAGAGCCCGCTCAAGGCCGAGGGCGCGCGCCACGAGGTGCGTGGGCGCCTCGTCGGCGATCGTCTCGAGGCGGTGGTGGACGGCACGCCGGTCGTCGCGACCGTGCGCCATCCGGGCCCCGGCGAGCTCGTCCTCTTCCTGGACGGACGGCGTACGAGCGCCTTCGTGTGCAAGCGCGGCGACCGGTGGCTCGTCGCCATCGGCGGACGCACCGTCGAGATCGCGCGCGCCGACGCGCTCGACGAGCGCGGCGGAGCGGCCGCGGCCGAGGAGCCCTTCGCCGTGAGCCCCATGGCCGGGCTCCTGACGAAGGTGCACGTGGTGGTAGGGGCGTCCGTGAGCAAGGGCGCGCCCCTCTTCGCGGTCGAGGCCATGAAGATGGAGTACGTCGTCAAGGCCGACCGCGACGTCGTGGTCGCCGAGGTGAGGCACGCCGCCGGCGCGCGGGTCGACCTCGGCGCGCCCGTGGTGGTGTTTCGCTAGCGACCCCGAGAGTCCCCCGTGACCCTTCCCTCCCCCCTGCCCCCTACGGCCCCTCTCGGGGCCGGGCACCCCGCCTCCCCCCCCGCGGTCCGCGTGACCGAGGTCGGCCCCCGCGACGGGTTGCAGAACGAGGGCACGCCGATCCCGACGGACGTGAAGGTCGCCTTCGTGCGCGCGCTCGTGGCCGCGGGCCTGCGCGAGATCGAGGTGTCGTCCTTCGTCCGTCCCGACCGCGTCCCGCAGCTCGCCGACGCCGCGGAGGTGTTCGCGCGGCTCGGGCCCGCGCCCGAGGGCGTCATCTACATGGCACTCGTGCCGAACGAGCGGGGGCTCGTGCGCGCGCTCGAGGCGAAGGTGGGCAAGGTGGCGGTGTTCACGGCCGCGACGGAGTCGTTCAACCGGCGCAACGTGAACGCGTCGATCGCGGAGTCGATCGAGCGCTTCCGGCCCGTCGTCGTGGGCGCGAAGCGCGCCGGCCTGCCCGTGCGGGGCTACGTGAGCACGGCGTTCTTCTGCCCGTACGAGGGGCGGACCTCGCCGCAG
>JAYTCP010000296.1:0-4787 GCA_043736435.1 Planctomycetia bacterium
GCGGCGTGGGCGACTCGGACAGGATCTCGAGCGCCGACGCCTCGACCTCGATCTCGCCGGTCGGCATGTTCGCGTTCGCGGCGCCCGCGGGGCGCGCGACGACGGTGCCCGTGGCGCGCAGGCACCACTCGGGTCGCACGGCGCGCACCTTCTCGAGCAGCGCCGCGTCCTGGTCGCCGAGGAACCTTACCTGGGAGACGCCGTGCCGGTCGCGCAGGTCCACGAAGACGACCCCACCCTGGTCTCGCCGCGAGTTCACCCAACCGCAGAGGGTGACGACGGCTCCCACGTCCGCGCGCCGCAGGGCGCCGCAGGTGTGGGTACGCAGGGTGGAACGCATGACCGGGGCTCCTGAGAAGAGGGAAGCGGCGGGACGGAACGAGGCGAAGCGGGAGTGTAGCCGAGGGCCCGCCGCGGCCGGACAACGGCGGGAGGAGGGGGGCTCGGGGGGAGGAGGGCGGCGGAAGCGCACGCCGCTGGAACTGGACCCGGCAGGGAGGTCTGGATGGGAGGAAGCCGGGCGCAAGCGGGAGCGCCGCGGGCCGGGTGCGCGGATCTCACGCCGGCGGGACCGGAGGCAGCCAGGTCGGTGGGCGTTGGCGGTCGAACGGAAAACGTGCGGCGTTTGCTCTGGCACGGTACCGCAAGTTTTCTGGGCGCTGCGCTCACAGCACGTAGCGGGAGAGGTCCTGGTTGGCGAGGATGGCGTCGACGCGGTGGCGGACGAAGGCGGCGTCGATCACGAAGGTGTGGCCAGCGCGCGAGGGCGCGTCGAAGGAGATCTCCTCGAGGACGCGCTCCATGATCGTGCCGAGGCGGCGGGCGCCGATGTTCTCGTGGGCGGCGTTGGCCTGGGCTGCGACGCGCGCGATCTCGCGGACGCCGTCGGGGGTGAAGGTGATCGTGACGCCTTCGGTGGAGAGGAGGGCCGCGGCCTGCTTCACCAGCGCGTTCTTCGGCTCCTCGAGGATGCGGACGAAGTCGGCCTCGGTCAGCGCCTCGAGCTGCACGCGGATCGGGAAGCGGCCCTGGAGCTCGGGCATCAGGTCGCTCGGCTTGCTCACGTGGAACGCGCCGGCGGCGATGAAGAGGATGTGCTCCGTGCGCACGATCCCGTGGCGCGTCGAGACCGTCGTCCCCTCGACGAGGGGAAGGAGGTCGCGCTGCACGCCCTCGCGGGAGACGTCGGGCCCGCCCCCGGCGCTCCGTCGGCCGGCCACCTTGTCGATCTCGTCGAGGAAGACGATCCCCGACTGCTCGACGCGCCGGATGGCCTCGGCGGTGGCGCTCTCCTTGTCGACGAGCTTGTCGGCCTCCTCGACCGTCAGGAGCTCGAGGGCCTCGGGGACGCGCACGCGCCGCGTGCGGCGGCGCGCGGGGCCGAGCTTCTCGAGGAGCCCCTCCATGTCGAAGCCCGCGGGGCCGCCGGGCCCGCCCCCGCCGCCCCCGAAGATGGACCCCAAGGCGTGCGGCTCGGCCACCTGGATCTCGATCTCGCGATCCGACAGCGCCCCGGCCCGCAGGCGCTCGCGCAGCTTCACCCGGGTCGCGGTCGCGTCGCCGGTCGAGGGGGACGGGACCGGCGCGCCGCGGCCGAAGCCGAACGGGTCGACGGCCGGCTCGCTCGGGCGGCTGCCCGGGAGCAGCGCGTCGAGGACGCGCTCCTCCGCGGCCTCGCGCGCCTTGATCTCGACCCCCGTGCGCGACTCGGCGCGGACGAGGGCCACGGAGGCGTCGACCAGGTCGCGGACGATGCTCTCGACGTCCCGGCCGACGTAGCCTACCTCGGTGTACTTGGTCGCCTCGACCTTCACGAACGGCGCGCGGATGAGGCCCGCGATGCGGCGGGCGATCTCGGTCTTGCCGACGCCCGTGGGGCCGATCAGGAGGATGTTCTTCGGCGTGACCTCCTCGCGAAGGTCGGGGCCGAGCCGGAGGCGGCGCCAGCGGTTGCGGATCGCGACGGCCACCGCGCGCTTCGCGGCGGCCTGCCCGACGACGTAGCGGTCGAGCTCGAGCACGATCCGCGCGGGCGTCAGCTCGTCGGCGGAGGGGGGACCGGCGTCGCTCACCGGGGCACCTCGAGGATCGTCAGGTGGTCGTTCGTGTGGAGGTCGATCTCGGCGGCGATGCGCAGCGCGGCCTCCACGATCTCCCTCGGGGGCATCTCGGTGTGCCGGAGGAGCGCGCGGGCCGCCGCGGCGGCGACGGCGCCGCCCGAGCCGGCCGCGAGCACGCCGTCGTCGGGCGTGACGACGTCCCCGTTGCCGGAGAGGAGGAGGATCGTCGACGCATCGGCGAGCACGAGGACCGCCTCGAGCCGGCGCATGGCGCGGTCCGTGCGCCACTCCTTGGCGAGCTCGATGGCGGCCTTGAGCAGCTGCCCGCTCGCCTCCTCGAGCTTGCCCTCGAAGCGGTCGAGGAGCGCGAGCGCGTCGGCGGCGCCGCCCGCGAAGCCGGCCAGCACGGCGTGGCCGCGCAGGGCGCGCACCTTCACGGCGCCGTGCTTCTGCACCTGGTCGCCGAGCGTGACCTGTCCGTCGCCGCCGAGCACCGAGCGCCCGTCGCGCGTCACCGCGAGAATCGTGGTCATCGTGGGTCTCCCGCGGGCTCCGGCGGCGGCGAAGGAGCCCCCCGGACACGGCCGCACCCTACGCCCCCCGGAGGGCGCGTCAAGACGGGTCCCGCCGCAACGTGGACCCAAAGCGCGCCCCCGGTAGCCTCACCGCTCCCCCTCCGGAGCCCCGCATGCCGACGCCCATGGAAACCACCCTGATCCTCGTGAAGCCCGACGGCGTCCAGCGCGGCCTGGTCGGCGAGATCCTGGGCCGGCTCGAGCGAAAGGGCCTCCAGGTCGCGGGCCTCAAGCTGGCGAAGATCCCGCGCGCCGTCTTCGAGCGCCACTACGAGGCCCACAAGGCGAAGAAGTTCTTCGCGGGGCTCGTGGAGTTCATGTCGTCGAGCCCGTGCGTGGTGGTCGCCGCCCGGGGCATCGAGGCCGTCAAGATCGTCCGCGCGATGATGGGCGCTACGTTCGGCAAGGACGCACTGCCGGGGACCGTCCGCGGCGACCTGGCGATCAGCAGCTCGTTCAACCTGGTCCACAGCAGCGACTCGGCCGAGGCGGCCGTGCGCGAGCTGGGGATCTTCTTCCTCCCGGGTGAGGTCCTCGACTTCCCCCTCGGGAACCGCGACTGGGTCTATGACGTCAAGGCCGAGCTGTCCTAGCCGCAGTCCGGTCGACTCCCCTCCCGGGTGACGGTCCGATGACCCGCCGGGAGGATCCTCGGCCGTCCCCCGGAGGTCCGTCATGGGTCGTCCCCGCCTGTCCCGCCTCGCCCGGCTCGGGGGCCTGCCCTCCTGGGCGCTGCTCGCGGCGACCTCTCCCCTGCTCGGCTGCGCGGGGGCGATGGAAGCCATGCCCGCGCTGCCGGGCTCGGCCGCGGCCGACGAGGTCGAGGACGACCAGGCGCGCAAGGCCCACTACGAGGAGGCCGCGCAGACCTACTACGACGGCGCCCGCTACGAGCAGGCCGTGAACCAGTGGCGCAAGGTGCTGGGGATCGAGCCCGAGCGCCCGAAGGCCAACTGGGGCCTCGCCAAGTCGCTGGCGATGATCGGGACGCCGCAGTCCCTGCGCGAGTCCGAGTTCCTCTTCCTCAAGATCAAGGACTGGGACTGGTCCCATCCCACGCTCGGCGACCGACGGTTCGAGGTGCTCAAGGACTTCGCCGAGGTCTACAGCCAGCTGGCCGACTACTACGACCGCGACATCCGCATCCTCGACGACCGCCTCCAGCAGGCCGACCCGGTCGAGGCGGAGCGCCTGCGCCAGCAGAAGCAGACGCAGATCGCGTCGCGCAACGACCTCCTGTCGAAGGCGATCCCCCTCTACGAGGAGGTGCTCACCCTCAACCCGGACAATCCGTACGCCATCGCGGGGCTGGCGAAGTCGCACCTGCTGGTCGGTCACGACCAGCGCGGGCTCATGTTCGCGCGCCAGTACCTGAAGCTGACCCAGACCAGCCAGGTCGCATGGGAGGCGCAGTACCAGGACCTCGAGAAGGAGCGGCAGCGCGAGGCCACGCAGGAGCAGCGCGACTACTTCAAGGGCAAGATCCGCACCGCCCGCGAGAAGGAGCTCAAGATGCACCTCCTCATCGCGTCGGTGCTGATGAAGACGAAGGCCTACCCGGCCGCGATCGGCGAGTACGACGAGGTGCTCAAGCTCGATCCCGCGCGCCCGGCGGCCTATGTCGAGCGCGGGCAGGCCTACGGCAAGATGGGTAACTACAAGAAGGCCGTGGCGGATCTCGAGGAGTACCTGAAGATCACGGATCCCGTGAAGCAGCGCAACGCGCGCCTCCAGGCGGCGGAGCTCCTCGAGGACTTCCGCTTGAAGCAGGCGCAGCAGAAGGTGGCCGGCCAGCCCTGACCCGGGGCGGCAGCGGGGGTGGCCGGTCGAGGGTGCCGGGGCCACAGGCCGCAAGGGCGCCGCACGGGGGCGCCGACGGGAAGTGGCTGCCGCGCGGGCGGCGTCGGGGACGCTCGGCCGAAGCGGCCCGGGCCCAACGCCCCCGGCCCCCCTGGCCCCATCGATCGATCTGGCCGAGGCACCCCCGGGCCCCGGACGTTCCTACGATGGGTGCGCGCGGCCCCCCGCGCCCCCTTCATTCCCCCGCCCGCCCACCCCCTTCATTCCCCCACCCGCCCGCCACCCCCATTCCCCCGCCCGCCCACCACCCCCATTCCCCCCCCCGCCCACCCCCGTCGCGGGACCGCCGTCC
>JAYTCP010000297.1:0-2718 GCA_043736435.1 Planctomycetia bacterium
TCGCCGGGCTTCGCCGCATGGACCACGGGCGAGCCGCTCGACGTGGCGCGGCTCCTCTACACGAAGGACGGCCGCCCGCGGATGTCGATCCTCTCGATCGCCCACCTCTCCGACGCCGAGCGCATGTTCTTCGTGAGCACGCTGCTGAGCGAGGTCGTCGCGTGGGTGCGCCAGCAGTCGGGCACGTCGAGCCTGAGGGCCATCCTCTACATGGACGAGGTGTTCGGCTTCTTCCCGCCGACGGCGAACCCGCCGAGCAAGCTGCCCATGCTCACCCTGCTCAAGCAGGCGCGCGCGTTCGGTCTCGGCGTCGTCCTCGCGACGCAGAACCCGGTCGACCTCGACTACAAGGGGCTCGGCAACTGCGGCACGTGGTTCCTCGGCCGGCTCCAGACCGATCGCGACAAGATGCGCGTCCTCGACGGCCTGGAGAACGCCGCGGCCGCCGCGACGTCCTTCGACCGCGCCTCGTACGACCGCATGCTCTCGGCGCTCAAGCCGCGCACCTTCCTCATGGTGAACGCCAAGGAGGACCAGCCCACGGCGCTCACCACGCGCTGGGTGCTCTCCTACCTCCGCGGGCCGCTCACGCGCGCCCAGATCGTCATGCTGAAGGACCGCATGCCCGCCGCGAAGGCGTACGCCGAGGCGGCTGCCGCGGCCTCGAAGGCATCGGGTGCCGGCGCGTCGCCGCCGGCGGGCGGGGCCTCGGCCGCTGGGGGCGGGTCGGGGCTTTCGGGCCCGGACAAGGGCCCGACGGGGGGCGGGGGGGGCGCGGCGCGCCCGATCCTCGCGGCGGGCGTCGCCGAGTGGTTCCTGCCCTGGCGCGGCAGCCTCTCCGGGGCGCGGCTCGAGTACCGCCCCTCGATCTACGGCACGGTGAAGGCTCACTACGTCGAGGCGAAGAGCACGGTGGACGTCTGGGAGGCGCTCCACGTCCAGGTCCCGGTGCCCGACGAGGGCGCCATGGACCCCTGGGACGGCGCGACCGTGACCGAGGGGACGGCCCCCGAACTCGAGAGGTCGCCCGCCGCGGGCGCGGGATTCGCGGCTGCGCCGGGCGTCGTCGGCCGCCCGAAGACGTTTCCGGCCTGGCAGAAGGCCCTCGAGGAGCACGTCTACCGCACGCGCTCGGTCGCGCTCTTCCGGGCGCCGGCGCTCAAGCAGACGAGCACGCCCGGCGAGACCGAGGGCGCCTTCCGCGAGCGGCTGACGGCGGGCGCGAAGGCGCAGCGCGACGCGAAGCTCGAGGAGCTCAGGAAGCGCTACGCCCCGAAGGTGGCATCGCTCGACGACAGGATCCGCACGGCCGCCGGCCGCGTCGAGCGCGAGAAGGAGCAGGCGAAGCAGTCGAAGTGGTCCGCGTTCCTGGGCTTCCTCCTGGCGATCCTCAGCGTGTTCACGGGGCGCAAGAGATTCAGCGCGACGAGCGTCTCGCGCGCGGGCACGGCCATGCGGGGCGCGTCGAAGACCGCCAAGGAGGGCCAGGACGTCGTCCGCGCCGAGGAGAGCGCCGAGGTGCTCGCCCAGCGCAGGAAGGACCTCCAAGCGGAGATCGCCGCCGAGACAGCGAAGCTCGACGCCGCGGCCGACCCCGCGTCGATCGCGCTCGAGCCGGTGAAGGTGGCGCCCCGCAAGGGCGACCTCGTCGCCGGCCCCGTGGCGCTGCTCTGGGTCCCTTGGCGCGTGCGCCCGGACGGGACGGCCGAGCCGGCGGCGTGACGTGCGGGGCGAACGCCGCGCCCCGCACCCATTCCGCTGGTGCCGAGGCCGATCGCTCGGCACACTCTCGTGGTGACATCGCTCGAGTCGCTCGCACAGGACCCCGCCGGCGCGAGTGCGGACGTGGTCCGTGAGGCCGTCGAGGGCGCGACGGCCGATGCGATGGGGGATCCCTCCCGTCGCGCCGCGCTCGCGGAGGCCCTGGGGCCGCTGCTCCCCGTGCACGCCGAGACGATCGCGGCGGCGCTGTCGATCCCCCTCCTGGCGGAGCTGCTGCGGGACGGACGCTCGGACCTCGCCACGCTCGTGATGGAGCGCCACCTGGCGGCGGCCGCGTGGGACCGGATCGAGGAGCTGCGGCTGGTCACGAGCGCCCCTGGATTCCACCCCACGGCCCTCACGACGACCGCGCAGGTGGCGCTCGCCCGCGCCATGGCCTTCGTGAGCTCCGGAGATGCCCGGGGCCTGCTCGCCCGCCTGCCCGCCATCGCGGAGGACGGGTCCCCATCGACGCCGAGGGTCCAAGAGGCCGAGGCCCTGATCCGCGCGGTCGAGGACATCCCCGTCGTCGAGGGCGCCGCACGCAGGGCGCTTGCACGCGTGGCTGCGGAGCGGAGCTGGCGCCCGGACGCGTGGGGGAGGGACCACGGGGCGCTCGTGTCCCTCGTCCGGCGTCGGTCGAGGAGCGAGAGCGACGGCTACGGCGGACCGCTCATGCAGTACCTCACCGGTCACGCACCCGCGGAGGTCGCACGGATCGGGAAGCGCAAGGGCGGTGGCTCGGGTGGGGGGCGGGGCGCAGCGAGCTGGTGGGCGGCGGGGTCCACGCCGATCTCCGGCAGGGCGCCCGGCCGGATCGGTACGCAGAATCTCAGCCCGGACCCGCAGGCCTGGTACCAGGCCCACGCGAACGCAGCCGCGTCCGCGCGCGAGATCGCCCGCATCCGGCGGCGTGCTCCACCCGCTGTCGCGGCGCACGTGGACGACGGATCCGGA
>JAYTCP010000298.1:0-13670 GCA_043736435.1 Planctomycetia bacterium
CGAGGTAGGTACGTTCGCGCGGGTTGGCCGCGCGCGCGGCCGCGCGCCCGTAGCACGTCGCCGCCTCCGGCAGGCGTCCCAGGCGGCGCAGCAGATCGGCGCGCACGACGTCGACGCGGTGGTGGTCGGCGAGCACCGGGTCCTCGGCGAGCGCCTCCACGAGGGGCAGCGCCGCGCCGGGGCCGTCCACCATCGACACGGCCACGGCGCGGTTGAGGTCCACCACCGGAGAGGCGCTCAGCCCCCGCAGGGTGTCGTACAGGGCGAGGATCTGCCGCCAGTCGGTGGCCACCCACGTGGGCGCCTCGGCGTGGCAGGCGGCGATCGCGGCCTGCACCTGGGACGGGCCGGCCGCCCGTAGGGCGAGCGCGCGATGCAAGTGCCCGAGACCGCGGTCGATCAGCTCGCGGTCCCAGCGCGACCGATCCTGGTCCTCCATCAGCACCGTGTTGCCCTCGGCGTCGGTTCGAGCGGGCCCGCGGGAGGCCTGGAGCTCGAGCAGCGCGATCAGGCCCAGGGCCTCCGGCTCGCGGGGCAGAAGCCGGGCCAGCGTGCGCCCCAGGCGCAACGCGGCGTCGACGAGATCGTGGCGGAGGAGGTCCGGACCGGCGCTCGCGACGTAGCCCTCGTTGAACACGAGGGAGATGACGTCGAGCACGCTCGGCAGCCGCCGTGCGAGCTCGGCCGAGCCGGGCACCGCGTACGCGACGCGGGTCTCGCGCAAGTGACGCTTGGCGCGCACGATGCGCTGCGCCACCGTCGCATCGGACGTGAGGAACGCGCAGGCGATCTCCGCGACGGTCAGGCCCGCGACGAGCCGGAGCGTGAGCGCCACATGGACCTCGCGTGGCAGACTCGGCGTGCAGCACGTGAACAGGAGCCGGAGCTGATCGTCGGGCACGACGTCCGAACCGTCGGGAGAGGGCTCCTCGGCCGCCGCGGCAGCTTCCGGCGGCAACGACTCGAGCTCGAGCGGAGCGTGCGCCCGCGCCCGGAGCCGGTCGAGCGCCCGGCGCCTCGCGGTGGTGAGCAGCCACGCCCCGGGCCGCTCGGGCATCCCGCCCCCACGCCAGGCGCCGAGCGCGGCGAGCCAGGCGTCCTGCATCGCCTCCTCGGCCGCGTCGAGGTCCCCGAGCCACCGGCGCAACGTGGCGATGACGGGACCCGACTCGGCGCGGTGCACCCGCTCGAGCAGCGCCTCGAAGCCCCCGGGGCCTACCGCGTCCATACCGGCCGCACTTCCACGGTGCCGTGTCGGGCGCTGGGACACCGCCCCGCCCACTCCACCGCCTCGTCGAGCGACGCGCACTCGATCACGTAGTAGCCGCCGAGCACCTCCTTCACCTCGGCGAACGGGCTGTCCGTCACCACCGGCTTCCCCGCGCGCGCCGTCACCCGTCGGCCCTGCGACGACGGCATCAGCCGCTCCCCGGCCACGAGCCGCGCCCCCAGGGCCGCGACGAAGTCGCCGTGCGCAGTCATCTCCTTCTGCTCCTCGGCGGCGGGCCGCGCCAGGCCTGTCTTCTCGTTCCAGTGGATCAGGAGGACGTACTTCATCGGGGGACTCCAGGGGGTGGCGCACCCCGGGTGCGCCACCCTACCGACGGGACGGGCTGGGGGGAATCGACGGGAATCCTGGGGCGCCGGGGGCGGGGGGCCGCGATCCCGGACCCCGTACGTTCGCGTAGCGTCCCCCCGTGCGCTCGACCCTCGCCCGGCGTGGCCCCGGCGCCGGCCGGCGCCCCCGCTCAGAGCTTCAGGAACTCCGCCGCGAGCCAGCGCGCGGGCAGCTTCGGCGCATCCGCAAGGGCCTGCGACAAGGCGGCTGCCTCGCCGCCCGCGGCCGCGGCCTGCACGCGCTCGACGAGCGCCTTCGGGAAGCGCCCGGACAGCTTCGAGAGCTTCCCGACGAGTGGTTCCACGACGGCAGCGGCCGCCGTCCCGCCGGCGAGGTCCTTCCCGGCCTTCTCGCAGAGCGTGAGCGCCGTCTTCCAGGCGGCTGCGTTCGGGCTGGCGGCGGCGCCGCGGATCCCGCGGACCTTCGCGGGATCCTGCGGGATCCCGAGCGCCGCGGCCCACGCCGAGAGCTCGGCGACCGCGGGCTCGGCGCCCTCGGCCTTGATCGCGTCGGCGGTCTTCGGGAACGCCGCGACGGCGTCCGTGATCGCCTGGAGGCGAGCCTGGGCCCACGCGACCTCCGGCACGACGTCGCCCGGCAGCGCCTTCGCCTCGGCGAGGCACCGGCCGATCGTCGCGTCGATGCCGCCCGCCACCACGGCAGCCCGGCCCCCGCCGCCCCCCCAGCTCGCGAGCCACGACCGCAGGCCGACGAGGTTGCGCCGCCGCGCCAGCTCGTGAAGCGGCGTGTCGAGGTACGACGCCTCGCCCTTCTTCCACGGCTCGCCGATCGAGAAGCCCGGCGCCCCCTCCCAGACCACGCGGCCGTCGATGTCGAGCAGGAGGAGCCGAGGCAGCTTGAAGCGCTTGCCGATGAAGAACGCGTCGAACGTGCTGCCGAAGACGGTCTTGCCCTTCTCGTAGCGATCGTGGCCCACGACGCCCGGGAGGGGATGGGCCGCGAGGTACGCGCGGACCGCCTCGGGGTCGCCGTTCTCGCAGATCGAGAGCACCTCGAGGCCCGTGGCGGCGTTGCGCGACACGACGTCGGCGAGCCACTCGTCGATCGGGATCAGGTCGTTCTGCGACCTCGACCAGAGCACGAGCAGCGAGGGGACGGGGCCGCGGTCGTCGTAGCGCTCCCGGCTGCCGGCGAGCCACGACTCGACGGTCGGGAACGGCGGCACGAGGCCCACGTACGACCCCGCGACGGGCTCGCCCGTCGCCTTCGCGCGCGCGACCCGAAGCTCGCGCTCGGCGCGGGCGCCGGGGTCGTTCTTCGCGCGGGAGAGGGTGCGGACGGCGCGGAACTCGCCGTCGCCCACACCCGTCAGGAGGCCGAAGGCGCCGCGCAGCACGTCGGGGTCGCCGAAGTCCTGGCTCGCGACCGGCTCGCCGTCGATCCACACGTCCACCGTCGCGTCGGCCACGTCGATCCGCAGGCGACGCCACTCCGAGGTGGACGCCGCCACCGGATTGTGACGCCAGACCTTCGGCGCGCCGGCGTCGACGAACGACGCCAGGTCGGCCCACCCCTCGGGGAAGAGGACGAGCGCGTGGAAGGAGGAGGCGCTCTTGCGCCCGAAGACGAGGCCGCAGAAGGCGTTCTTGCCCTTCTCGGCGTGGACCTCGGCCTCGATCGAGAAGTCGCCCGAGGTCACCGTGTCGCACTCGAGGAGGTGGAACGCGAAGTCGTCCGGCGCGTACGCCCCGAGCCGGCTCTTGAGGATCGTGCCGTACGGCGTGAAGACCTTCGCGGGGTCGGGCGCCCACCCGCGGAGGCTGCGCTCGTCGTAGGCGAGCTGCCAGAGGGCGAGGGTCTTCCCCGAGGTCCGGACGGCCTCGGCGTAGAGCGCGTCGAGCCCGGGCACGCCGAGGTCCCCACCGAACGCACGGGCGACGTGCATCGTCAGCAACGGCCGCTTCGCCTCCGCGTAGCGCCGCGCGATCGCGAGCGCCGCGCCCCACAGCTCGCGGTGCGTGCGCTCGAGCGACGCGCGGCCCGGGTCCCACTCGGACAGACGACCCTCGACGGCGGAGACCCGCCGCGGGTCCGGCGGCGCGGCCGCCTCGAGCACGCGGAGGGCCTGCTCGGCGAGCTTGCACGCGCGGTCCTTGTTGCGCTCGCGCGCCACGAGGTGCTCGGCGAACTCGAGCAGCAGGTCGACGTCGAGCGGGGCGCGCAGCAGCCCCTGCTCGAAGAGCTCGGTGGCGTCGTCGTGGTCCTTCCGCGTGATCGCGTGGCGCGCCCAGACGAGATAGGGCCGCTCGACCTTCCGCGTCCCGATCTGCTCGTCGCGGAGGTCGGTCAGCCAGTCCTTCCAGACCTCGTTCAGCTCGTCGACCGTCTTCGGCAGCCGGAGGCGATTGGCCTTCGCCTCGGGGACGCCCTTCGTCGGCGGCTGGGGGTGGCCCAGCACGACGTCCTCGAAGGTCTTGATGGCCGTCTTGCCCACCTTGCCGCCCGACGCGTTCACGTACCGACGGAACGCGTCCCGGTAGACGAAGCGGCCGTCCGCGGGGTCCTGCTCGTTCCAGAGGAAGTAGACGACGCCCCAGGTGGGCGCGTACCAGGGCGGCCCCCACGCATACTCGTTCTCGAGGACGATGCGGAACGTCGGGGCCTTCGGCGGGTCGCTCTTCGACGGCTCGGCGGGGTCGATGCCGTCCGCGGCGGAGGCCATCCACCCTCGATCCATCTTCTGGACGAGGGGGAAGAGCCGGTGGTTCGCGGGGAGGTTCGTGATCACGGTGCCGTTCGCGAGGATGCGGCTCCCCTCGAAGTAGCAGGCGAGCCCCTCGTTCATCCAGCCCGCGGCGGTCGTCGCGAGCGCGACGAACTGGTGCGCCGCCTCGTGGAACAGCGTGCCGACCATGCCGTCGAAGCCGCCCCCCGCGTCGGTCTCGACGCTGTCGCCGGTGAAGTGCCCGCCGCTCCACTCCACGGGAGGGCCCTTCCCGAGCTTTAGGTACTCCGCGTGGTCCTTGAAGAGATGGAGCGCGATCCGCGGAACCTTGCGGCCGTCCCCCTCGGTCCCGTACCGGAAGAAGCGGCGGTAGAACGCGTTCATCTGCTCCATCGCCTCGCCGGCGCGCACGAGGACGGCGTACCCCGCGTCCGTCTCCGTGACGTAGTTCTCGCGTTCGAGGCGGGCGCGCGTCTCCCACGTCGCGTGCGCGGCGTCGTGCGCGCGGATCCACTGCTCCGAGACGTCGGCGAGCAGGTCCTTCTGCTGGGCCGACTCGGCGAGGCTCGGGTCGGGCGCCGACGCCACGCGATGGATGGCGTCCGCGAGGTCTGACCGGTCGGGGGCGAGCGCCAGGGCCTCGCGGTAGACGCGGATGGCCGCGTGCGGGCGCTTGCCCTTCTCGTACTCCTTCGCGAGGGCGAGGAGCCGCTCGAGAAACGTCTTGTCGAGCCCGAGGACGTCCTTCGCCCACGGATCGACGCCATCGAGGCGGGCGCGCACCGCCTTCGCCTCGGCAGCCGGCGCCTTCTGCGCGACGAGGAGCCCGAGCAGCCGGTGCAGCGCGTATCCCTCCTCGTCCGCGTCCTTCGCCACGGCGGCCCAGCGGGCCCGCAGGTCCCAGGCCTTCGGGCTCTTCGCGTCGCGCTCGAGCGCTCGGTCGACCTGCCGGCGTGCCTCGTAGAGATTGCCGTCGGCGAGCGCGCGCCCCCCCGCGATCAGCGCCGCGCCGAACGGCGTCGCGTCGTCCTCGGGAGGACCGGCCCGCACGGTCGGAGGCCCCAGGACCAGGAAGACGCCGAGCAGGGCGAGCGCCACGAGGGGGAACGGTCGCCGACGCATGGGGATCCCTCCTCGACACGTCGGGGACGCCGGGGGCGACGCCGACACGGCAGCCGATTGTAGCGGAGGCCCCTCGGGAGCACCTCGCAGCCTTCCCACCCGGCGTGTGCCCCCCCATACTCCGTCCCATGCCCGCTCCAACGGAGTCGCAGCGCCCGATCCCCGAGCGGCCCCGTGGGGAGAACCGGTGATCGGGGACCGTCTCGGCCCGTACCGCATCGACCGCGAGCTCGGCTCGGGCGGGATGGGAAAGGTCTACGCCGCGGTCGTCGAGGAGCGCGCCCCCGGGATCGCCACGGGCACGCGAGTCGCGTTGAAGGTGGTCCACGCCCACCTCCTCGAGACTCCGGGCTTCTTCAAGCGCTTCCTGCGCGAGGCGGAGATCGGGAAGGCGGTCGTCCACGAGAACGTCGTCCGGACGTTCGACTGCGACGCGGTCGTCCTCGGCGGCGTCCAGCATCACTTCCTCGTCATGGAGTACGTCGAGGGCCAGACGCTCCGGTCGCTCCTCGCCGAGCTCGAGCGCGTGCCCGAGGAGCTCTGCCGCCACATCGGGCGCGAGGTGGCGAAGGGTCTCGCGGCGATCCACGCGGCGGGCGTCGTCCACCGGGACGTGAAGCCGGAGAACGTCCTCATCACGAAGGACCACGTCGTCAAGCTGATGGACCTCGGCGTCGCGCGGCTGCACGACGAGGCGCTGCGGCTCAGCAGGTCGGGCGCGTTCGTGGGCTCGGTCCACTATGCGGCGCCGGAGTGCTTCGTCCGCGGCGGACAGGACGTCGACGGCCGCGCCGACCTCCATGCCCTGGGGCTCGTCCTGTACGAGCTCGCCAGCGGCACGAACCCCTACTTCGCCGACGACCTGCCGCAGATCCTGAGCCGGATCCTCCACGAGGCGCCGCGGCGCCTCGGCGACGTCAACCCGCAGCTCTCCCCCCTCTTCGAGGAGATCGTGCACTGCCTCCTCGAGAAGAAGGCCGAGGCGCGCTTCGCGGACGCGACCTCGCTCCTCCGGGTGCTCGAGGAGGGCGAGAGCTCGGCCTGGTGGAAGGCGCGGGCGAGGGCGATCCGCGCCGTCACGCACCGCCCGCTGCGTCGCATCCGCATCCCGCGGGAGACGGCGGTCTACGGGAGGGAGGTCGAGATCGCGCGGCTGCGCGCCCTGTACGGGAAGGCCAGGGCCGGCGAGGGCCAGGTCGTCCTGGTCGAGGGCGAGGCGGGCATCGGCAAGTCGCGCCTCGTGGACGAGCTCGTCGGCCGCCTCCAACGCGACGGCGAGGACTTCCATTTCCTCTTCGGCGACTACCCGCCGAACGGCGCCGCAACGGCGAGCGGCGCCTTCTCGTCCGCCTACCGCGAGCAGTTCGGGGAGGACGGCTGCGCCGGCTACCTGCCGCAGTCGCCCATCCTCGTCCCGGCGTTCGACGCCCTGCTCCGCGGCGAGTCCGCGCCGAGCGGGGTCGAGCCGCTCACGAAGGACTCCCTCCAGACCTGCTTCGTGCAGGCGACCCGGACCCTCGCCGCGGAGCGTACGACCGTGATCCTGGTCGACGACCTCCACTTCGCGCCCGAGGAGGGCCGCGCGCTCTTCGCCTCCCTCGCCCTGGCGGTGCCCGGCCTGCGCGTGCTGCTCGTCGGGACGATGCGCCCCGGGATCGCCGAGAGCTGGTGGGCAGGGCTCGAGCGCTTCAGCCACACGACCCGGCTCGCGCCGCAGCGGCTGGCGGCGAAGGACCTCGTCGTCCTCATGGAGGATGCCTTCCGATCCAAGGCGCTCGCGGAGTCGCTGGGGCTCCAGATCATCCTCCGATCCGACGGCAACCCCTTCTTCGCCTTCGAGATCATCCGCGGCCTCCGGGAGGGGCAGCTCATCACGCAGAACGACGACGGCACGTGGGTCAGCACGCGGGCGATCGACGTCATCCAGATCCCGTCGTCGGTGCGCGAGCTCGTCGATGCGCAGGTGGCCAACCTCGAGGAGGACGATCGCGACCTGCTCGACGTCGCCTGTTGCGCCGGCTTCGAGTTCGACCCGATCCTGGTCGGTGGCGCCCTCGGCGTCCCCCGGATCCCGCTGCTCAAGCGCTTCGCCCAGATCGAGCGGGCGCACCGGCTCGTCCGCGCCGCCGGCCGGAGCTACGTCTTCGACCACCACCAGGTGCAGGAGGCGCTCTACGCCAGCCTGCACGTGCAGCTGCGCGAGGAGTACCACGGCGCCCTCGCCGTCGCCCTCGAGACGCAGCACGGCGCCGCCGCGAAGGACCCGGCGTCGCTCGACGGCTCGGTTTGCGTGGACCTCTGCGAGCACTTCCTCAAGGGCGCCCGGGGAGTGCGGGCGGCCCGGTACCTCGCCGCCGCGCAGACGCACCTCGAGAAGGGCTATCTGAACGCGCAGGCGATCGCGCTGGCCGAGCGCGCGCTCGCGATGCCCGGGCTGCTCGCCGGCCTCGCGCGCGCGAGCGCGCTGCTGCGGCTCTGCGGCGTGAAGGGCCCGCTCGACCGGCTCGGCCGGCGCGCGCGCCAGGAGGAAGCCGCGCGCGAGGCCGAGGGTCTGGCGGAGGCGGCGGGCGACGAGGTGCTCCGCGGACAGGCGGCCCATGCGCTCGGCGGCGTCCTCTGGCGGACCTCCCGGTTCGCCGAAGCCGAGGCGGCGCTCCGTCGCTCCTTGGAGATCGCGAGGACGCGGGGCGACCGCCAGGCCGAGGCCCGCGCCACGCACAGCCTGGGCAGCTCCTTCTATCTCCAGGACCGTCACGCGGAGGCGCGGGAGCATCTCGAGGCGGCGCTCGCGCTCCACCGCGCGCTCTCGGACCGGCTGGGCGAGGCCAATGCCATCGCGAACCTGGGCAACGTCTTCGCGTCCCAGGGCGAGTTCGCCGCAGCGCGGGACCGCTTCGAGCGCGCGCTCGCGCTCTACCGCGAGCTCGGGGACCGGCAGGGGCAGGCCACCGCCACCGGAAGCCTGGGCGCCGTCCTCTGGTACCAGGGCCGCCTCGCGGCGGCGCGAGAGCACCTCGAGCCGGCCATCGCGCTCCACCGCGAGCTCGGGGACCGGCAGGGCGAGGCCGACTCCACCATGAACCTGGGGAACCTCCTCCTGACGGAGGGCCGACTCCCCCAGGCGAGGGACGGCTACGAGAAAAGCCTCGGGCTCTTCGGCGAGATCGGCGACCGTCAGGGCGTGGCCGCGGCCACGGGCAACCTCGGCAGCGTCCTTTCGGCAGCGGGTCGACTGGCCGAGGCGCGGACCTACCAGGAGCGGACCCTGGCGCTCAGCCGGGAGGCCGGCGCCCGATTCGCCGAGGGATTCGCGCTCCAGGCCCTCGGCACGCTGGCCGACGAGGCGGGCGACACCGCGGCCGCGGCCCGGCTCCTCGAGGAGTCCCTCGTCCTGCGCCGGGAGATCGGGCACGGCGACGGCGTCGCCGACTCCCTGATCGAGCTCGCGGACCTGCGTCGCCGCTCGGGCGACGCGGACGGCGCCCGGACGGCCCTCGCGGAGGCGATCGCGCTCTCCCGAGCCCAGGGACGCGCGCCGCAGGTCGCCCTCGGGCAGGCGATGCTCGCCTGCCTGCCGGGCGGCGACGCCGGGGCGGCAGCGGAGGCGCTGGCGGATGCCGGAGAGAGCGGTGGCGACGCCCGCACACGCTGGCTGCTCTGGATGGTCACCGGCGACCGGACGCACCTCGCGGAGGCGAAGCGCCTGCTCGACGACGCGCTCGCGAAGGTGCCGCCCGACGCGCGGGGGGCGATGCGCGACAACCTGCGGCTCCACCGCGACATCGTGGCGGCGGCGAAGGGCCCGTGATGGGATCGAGGACCTTTCGACGAGGCAGGGGGCGGCGGGGGCAGGAGGCGCCCCCCCTGCTTTGCGCGAACCGCCGTGGCGCGACGCCACCCTCCGAGTGCTACGCTCCCGCCGAAGGAGTTGCCGATGCCCCACTTCGTCGTGCTGATGTACGAGAATGACGGCGCCTGGGAGCGTCTCCCGAAGGCCCGGCGCACCGCCCTCATGAAGCGTTACGGCGCGTGGGTCGCGCTCCTGCGCAAGCAGGGCACGTTTCGCGGCGGGTCCGCCCTCGGTTCGCCCGGGGTGAGTCTCGAGCGCAAGGGCCGCAGGGTCGTCCCGGCGGTTTGGCGTGCGAAGAAGGACGTGCTCACGGGCTGGTTCGAGATCGAAGCGGAGGCGCTCGCCGAGGCCACGACGATCGCGCGCGGCTGCCCCGCGCTCGCGCACGGAGAGCGCGTGATCGTGCGCCCGACGGGGAGTAGCGACGACTGACGCCCGTCCGAGGGCGTGTGCCGGTCCGCATTCCGTGCTCGTGGCTCACCGTCAAGATGGCCTACGCGGGTACGGCCGAATCGTCCGCAGCCCTCGCCGGTACGATCTCTCGGGCACCCCGCGCCCCCGGAGTTCCTCCCCATGGATCGGCGACCCTCACGCCGTCGCACGTGCGCGCACCGGATGGAGGTGTCAGCCCTCGTCGCGACGCTCGCGCTGCTCGCCGCGATCGGCCCTGCGCGCGCGCGCGCGGGAGAGCCGCCGCCGCCCACTCCCCAGCCCGCGGCGCCCGCGCCCGCACCCGCGCAGCAGGAGCGCCCGTTCCGGATGGGCTTCACGCGCTGGCCCGCCGACCTCACGCTCGCAGGCGTGCGATTGGCCGAGGGGTTCGCGCATGCGCACGGCGACATCGTCTCCGTCACGATGATCGGCGGGATCCCGTGGCCGGAGGCGCTCGAGGGGCGGCCGTTCTCGCGCGATGTGCAGCAGGCCTTCTCCTATCGCCCGCCGAACGGGCAGGCCGTGTTCCTGTCGATCTGCCCCCTCGACATGGAGCGGAAGGGCCTCGCGCCGTACTGGGGGGAGAAGGACAACCTGCCCCTGCCTCCGGGATGGGCGGGGCGCACGCTCGACCATCCGGAGGTCGTCCGGGCATACGTCGCGTTCGTGCTCCGGGCGGTGGAGGCGATGGAACCGGCGGTCCTCGCCGTGGGGGTCGAGAACAACGTGCTGCTCACGCAGGATCCGAAGGCGTGGCCGGCCCTCAAGACGCTGCATCGGGCGGCCTACGCAGCCGTCAAGAAGGCGCGCCCGACGCTGCCGGTGTGCTTCACGACGGAGGTGAACCACTATCGGGGCCACACGAAGGAGGCCAAGAGGAGCGTGCAGGAGGCGGAGGTGGCCGACCTGATGCGCGACAGCGACCTGTTCGCGCTCAGCTTGTACCCGTTCATGAGCCTCGACACGCCGCGCCCGGTCCCCGCCGACTTCCTCGATTTCGCGACGAAGCTCGGCAAGCCCGTGGCGATCTCGGAGTCGGGCATGACGTCGCGCGACGTGCGGCTCGACACCTGGAAGGTCACCCTGCGCGGGAGCGACGAGGAACAGCGTCATTGGATCGATCTGCTCCTGCGCACGGCGGCCCGCGACCGCTACCGGTTCGTCGTCCAGTTCGCCACGACCGACTTCCCCGCCCTGGTCGCGCGCCTACCGAATCCCACGGCCGACCTCGCCCGGATCTGGGCGTACACGGGCATGCAGACCGACACGGGCGCGCCCAAACCGGCGCTCGCCGTGTGGGACCGGTGGTTCGCGGCGAAGCTCGCCCCCCCGCCGAGGCCGGCGGGGGGCGGGCTCCTGAAGGACACCGTCGCCCCCGACCCCGACGCCCCCTCGATCGTCGTGTTCGGCAAGACGGCGGGGCGCATGGACGAGGTGATCCGCCTCCTCCGCGACCTCGGCGGCGTCAGCGCCTACGGAGCCTTCACGGAGGAGGAGGCCCTGGCTCGCATCGCTGGCGTGCCGCGCCTTCGCCTCGTGCTGCTCGGCGGCGCCGTCGAGGACGCATCGCGCCGACGCATCCGGGCGGAGCTCTCGAAGCACCATCCGGGCGTGCCGACGAGCGAGCCCGGCGTGCGGTACCCCTACTCCGACGAGAACATCCGCGCGGACGTCCGGGCGAAGCTCTCGGTCACGGGCAAGTAGGGTCGCGAAGACGACCGGGGAGCGCTCCCGATCCGAGGCGCGCGCGCAGGGCTCTCGCAAGACGGTCGGCCGCGCCCGCCGATTGGGAGAGGAAGAGGTAGGGCTCGATCTGCTCGAGCTCGACGAGCACGAAGTGGCCGTCCCGGACGATCCCGTCCACGCGCGCATACAGGCCTGGGGACGGGGCCGCGTCGAGCACGGCCCGCGCCTGGCGCACGAGCCACGTCGGCACGGACTCGGGCACCTGACTGCCGCCATGCACCCACTGCACGCGGAAGTCGCCGGCCTTGGGACGCTTGAGGGCGGCGTGGCTGAACTCTCCGTCGAAGAAGAGGAGGGAGTGCTCGCCCGCCGCGACGAACTCGGGGAGGAAGGGCTGCACCATCAGCGCGCTCGATCCGAGGACCTCGGTGATCAGGGCGGTCGCGTCCGCGAGCGCGTCGCGCCGGACCCGGCGCGTGCGCCACGCCCCCGCGGAGACCGTGGGCTTGAGGACCATCTCCTCCCAACCCGCGTCCGCGATGCGCTCGAGCACCGTCGAGAGCGAGGTCGCGAGGTCGGGCTCGATCCACAGGGTCGGGACCGTCGCGACCCCCTTCGCCTCGAGGTCCTTCAGGTATCGCTTGTCGAGGTTCCACCGGACGAGCTCGGGCTCGTTCCAGCAGGGGACGCCCGCCGCCTCGAGGGATCCGAGCCAGGCGAGGAGCTCCGGCACGCATCGGAAGTAGTCCCACACGGACCGGAGGAGCACCCCGTCGAAGCGTGACCAGACCACCTCGTCGCGCCAGAGCGCGATCTCGGCGTCGATGCCGACGGCCGCGAGCGCCGGGAGGAGGGCCTGGTCGTCGTCGGAGAGCCGGGGGTACTCGGCGCAGGTGGCCAGCGCGATCCGGGGACGCATGGGCGTGCTCGCGACGGAGGGGAGGGCGCGGAGCGTACGGGGGAGGGAGTCGAGGCGCCAGTGAGGGGCCTAGGACCACGCCCCTCCCCCCGCCGCCCCCCACCTCCGCGGAGGCGACTATCCTTCGCCCATGGATTCCACGACCCGCTTCACCGATCGGGTGGACGACTACGTGCGGTACCGGCCCGGATATCCGCCGGAGGTCGTCCGCGCACTGGAGGAGCACGGCGCCTTGCCCACGGGCGGCACGGTCGTCGATCTGGGCTCGGGTACGGGGCTGCTCGCGCGCGTCTTCCTCGAGGCGGGCCGCGCGGTGATCGGCGTCGAGCCGAACGGTGCCATGCGGGCGGCCGGGGAGAGGGAGCTGGCAGCCTTCCCGCGATTCACGAGCCGCGACGGCACCGCCGAGCGCACGGGACTGCCCGACCGGTGCGCCGACCTCGTGTCCGCCGGTCAGGCGTTCCATTGGTTCGACCCGGAGGAGGCTCGGACGGAATCCCGGCGCATCCTGCGCCCCGGGGGCGTGGTCGCCCTCGTCTGGAACGACCGCGACGAGACGTGGCCCTTCCTCGCGGGGTACGAGGAGCTGTTGCGAACGCTGCCGGAGTACGGCCTCGTGCACCACCGGATCGGCGAGGGCGACCCGGTGAAGCGCTGGTTCCGGTCGCCGCGTACTGCGCAGCTCCCGAATCGACAGACGCTGTCCTGGGAAGGTGTGCGGGGGCGATTCCTCAGCTCGTCGTACGCTCCGAAGGCGCACGCGCCGGAGCTCCCGGCCGTCGAAGCGAGGCTGCGCCGGCTGTTCGACACGCACGCGCGCGACGGTGCCGTCGAGCTCCGGTACGTGACGCGGCTGTTCTGGGGGCAACCCTAGGCCGGGAAGCGGGCGACCTCGCCGGCGAATGCGCGCGGCACGACGTCGGGGGGGAGGGTCCCCATGCCGACGAGGAGCCCGACGAAGTCCCAGGTGTTCCAGCACTCGGCGATGCGCCCGTCGCGGATCCGACAGAGGCACCCGCCCTCGAGCGACACGGGGCGACCCTGGAACTTCATCTTCGCGACGCATCGCACGTAGGTGAGGGGGCCTTCGTCGACCTCGGCGAGCACCCCGATGTGGATGTCGCTGAACGTGTCGTGGAAGGTCCGCCAGAATCCGAGGAACGCCTCGGGGCCCTTCACCGGCTCGGGCCCGAGGCCGTGCGCGAGACTGTCCGCGGGGAACAGCTCGGCGATGCACGAGGCCTTCCCCTCGCACCAGACCTCCTGGAACCACCGCTTCATCACGGCACTCGACTTCGACGCCATGGCGATTCCTCCGTGGACGACGCGCCCGGAGCCTACCAGGGCCGCGCCGGGG
>JAYTCP010000299.1:0-1639 GCA_043736435.1 Planctomycetia bacterium
GTCGGCGATCGCGATCACCTCGGGATCGTGCTCGACGCAGACGACCGTGTTCCCCTCCGCGACGAGCGCGCGCAGGCGTCTGCGCAGCGGCTCGCGGTCGGCGGGGTGCAGGCCCATGCTCGGCTCGTCGAGGAGGTAGAGGAGGCCGCTCATGCGCGCCGCGCACGCGCCCGCCAGCCGCGCGCGCCGGAGCTCGCCGCCCGAGAGCGAGGCCGCCGCGCGGGACGGGGCGAGGTAGCCGAGCCCGACCTCCTCGAGGAACGCGCACCGCGCGCGGACGTCGTCGCGGGCGGGACGCGCGAGCGCCCCCTCGGTGCCCTCGAGCGCGACCGTCCCGAGGGCGCCCGCCAGCTCGTGCACGGAAAGGTCGAGCCACGCCGGCAGCGTGCGCCCCCCGAGGGCCGCCGCGGACGGGTAGGGCCCGAGGCGCCCGCCCCCGCATGCGGGGCACCGCGTCGCGCCGGCGAAGGCGGCCGGGATCTCGCGGCGCGCGAGCGTCGCGAGGAGGCCCGTCCCCGTCGCGCCGCCGAGCAGCCGCGCGCGCACCTCCTCGGGGAGGGCCGCGACGCGGTCGCGGGCGGTGATGCCCGCGCTCTCGACGGCGCGGGCGAACGCGCGCTTCGTCGCCGTGCGGGCGTCCTTCTGCAGGCGCGCGAGCACGCGGGCCGCGGCGCGGGAGATGCGCACGTCGCGGGGCAGGACCTTCTCGGGATCGGGGCGCACGGTCTCTCCGAGGCCGTCGCAGGCAGGGCAGGCCCCCGCGGGTCCGTCGGGCGAGAAGAGCGAGGGGCCAAGCGGGGGATACGTCACGCCGCAGCGACCGCAGAACGGCCGGTCGGCGAAGGTGGCTTCGGCCGCCGCGGCCCCCGCCGCCCCAGGAATCGTCCCGCCCGTCTCCACCAGGGCGCGTAGCACCCCGCCTCCCGCGCGGAAGCCCTGCTCGACGCTGTCGGCGAACCGCGGCCGCGCGTCCTTGCGCACGACGAGGCGGTCGACCACGGCCTCGACGGCATCGTTCGCGCCGGCGGTGGGGGCGGGGGCATCGTCGAGGCGCACCAGCCGTCCGCCCACGCGCGCGCGCACGAAGCCGTCGCGTCGCACGGCGTCGAGGGCCTCGGGTCCGTGCCCGCGCGGCGAGAGGAGGACCACCCGCGTGCCCTCGGGGCGGCCAAGGAGGTCCTCGATCACGCGCTCGGGCGAGTGCGCGCGCACCGCGTCGCCGCAGCGGGGGCAGTGTGGGGTCGCGGCGCGCGCGAAGAGGACCCGCAGCCCGTCGGCGATCTCGGTGACCGTGGCGAGGGTCTCGCGGGGCCCCGGCGCGCGCGAGAGGAACCCCGCGGCCACGGCGGGCGGCAGGCCGTCGATGCGGTCCACGTCGGGCTTGCTCAGGCCCTCGGCGCCTCCCCGGGCCAGGGTGCCGAGGAAGCGGCGGTACGACTCGGCGCCGAGCGTGTCGAGGACGAGGGACGACTTCCCCGAGCCCGAGACGCCGCAGACCACCGTGAAGGCCTCGCGCGGCAGGTCCAGGTCGATGGACTTCAGGTGGTGGGTCCGGGCCCCACGGATCTCGATCGCGCGCGACGCCATGCGGTCACGGTACCCGGGCCCCGGTCGAAGTCCGCCCGCCGCCGGGGGACGA
>JAYTCP010000300.1:0-5585 GCA_043736435.1 Planctomycetia bacterium
GCATCCAGCAGATCAAGTTCGCGGCGCCCCACGGGCGCGTCTTCAGCCAGAACGTGCCGCCGGGCCAGGTCGTGCCGAAGGGGACGACGGTCACCTGGCGGTGGAATCCCTGACGGAGAGCGTTGCCGCCGGGCCTCCCCGAGCGTGAAGGTGCTTCCGGAGGTCTGGGGCGGCGGGGCGAGTCCCCGCCGCCCCGCCTCGCCCCCCGGGAGACCGCGCGCGTGAGGTCCCGTGTCCTGTCGCTGTCCCTGGCGGCCACCCTCCTGGCCGTGGTTCCCGCCCCCAGCGCGAGCGCGGGGCCCGATCCCGGCGTGGCCGCCGCGCGGGACTCCCTCGACCGCCATGCGCGCGAGCCCTTCGAGCAGCAGTCGCGCGAGGCGGCCCTCCGGGATCTCGGACGCATCGGCGGCGAGGAGGCCGCGAAGGTGGCGGCCTCGGTGCTGAACGACCCGTTCGAGCACCTGCGCGACCATGCGGTCTCCTCCCTCGTCGCCATGCTTCGCAGCCCCCGGGCCGATGCCACCGAGGCGTGGCTGGTCCGGGCGGCGCTCAAAGCTCGCGGGCATCCGAGCGCCCGCCGGGCGGCGGCGATCGCGCTCGGGGCCGCGGGACGCACGCGTTCGGCCGGCGCGATCGCGGCCGCGGCCGGCAAGGAGGGCGACGTCGCGGCGGCCGTCGCGATGTGCGCGGCCTGCGAACGCCTCGGAGATGCCGCCGCCGCGGACGCGCTGCTGCCCGTGCTGGAGGCGGCGGAGGGCCCGGCGGTGGGAGCCGCCGCCCGGGCCCTCGGGCGCGCGGGCTCGGGGAGCCCCGCCGTCTTGAAGGCCCTGAGGAGCATGCTCGCGCACAAGCACGCGCTCGCGCGGGCGGGGGCCGTCGACGGCCTCTCCGTGGCCGATGCGGCGGCCCTCCTCGCCGCCGCGCCCGACCTCGCGCGGGACCAGGCGATCGAGCCCCGGATCGCGCTCGCGGACGCGCTCGGCGCCCTCCCGGCGAAGGAGCGCCGCGGGAAGGCCATCGGCGTGCTGGCGAGCCTGCTGGCCGACGCGTCGTGGCGCGTGCGCGCCGCGGCGTACGAAGCCGCCGTCGCGGCGTGGGATCCCGCCTCGATCCCGCTTCTCCTCGAGCGGTTGCGCATCGAGAAGGGGCGCCTGCGCGGCGACGTGCTCCGGGCGTTGCGGATCCTCTGCGGCCGCGACGCGGGCACCGACGCCGACCTCTGGGCCGCCTGGTGGAGCGCGGCGGGCCCCGGGTTCGACCTGGGACCCCGCCCCGAGCCCGACCGCTTCGGGCGGGTCCGCCGTCCCGCCGGGCCGCCGCAGCGGGGGCTGCCCGGCGAGACGCACACCGCCGCCTTCTTCGCGCTGCCCCTCGCTTCGACGAGGCTCGCCTTCCTCTTCGACTTCTCCGGGAGCATGCGCGACCCGTTCGACGGCGGCGGCGGCGCGTCGAAGATCGACCTGGCGCGGCGCGAGTTCGAGTCGGCGGCAAGAGGGATCGGCAAGGACGCGGTCTACGACCTCTTCCTCTTCCGCTACCCCTCCGAGTTCCCGCCCGCGCCGCGGATGACGCGTGCCCTCGGGTCGCTGTCCCCCGGAGGCGAGGCCTCCGCGAGACGGGCGGTCGCCTGGCTCGCGAAGGAGCAGGCCGTCGGGTGGGGCGCGATCTACGACGGTCTGGCGCTCTGCGCCGCGGAAGAGGTCGACACGATCGTGCTGCTCTCCGACGGCGTGCCGTCCCGCGGCAGGTACGAGCGCGACGACCGGCTGATCGAGGAGCTCGTGAAGGCGAACCGCTTCCGCCGGGTGGCCGTCGACACGGTCCTCGTCGGCACGAAAGGCGCCGACCGCAGGTTCATGCAGGAGCTGGCCGACGCGACGGGTGGTCGCTTCCAGGACGCGACGAAGGCGAAGCGGTCCGGGAGGTGATCCGGGAGGGGAGGCGACTACCGGGGATCCGCGCGCAGTCCCGACAGCACGGGGCGCACCGGCCGCACGGTTGCGCGACGCAGGACGAGGACGAACCAGGCCGTGCGTGCGACGTCGCGGTCGGCCTCCGCCTCGAGATCGAGCTGGACGCTCTCGCAGGCCTCCCGCCAGAGCTCGTGTCCCCCCAGCGTGCGGATGCGTCCGCCGGTCGAGATCACCTCGAGCGCCATCACGGCGCGCGGCATCTGCGCGATGCCGGAGGTCCGGCTCCGGAGCGCCACCGACGGCGCCCACGACGCCCGGTCCCCTCGGCGGCCGGCCCGCGAGCGGGGGCCCGTCGCCCGCTCGGGAGGCGCGCGGGATCGTGGTACGTTCCGCGTCCTTCCGGGGGGACGCCTCGGGCCGGAGTCGGCCCACGCGTTCCCCGGAGCTCTCGTCCGTCCGGAGCCCCGGTGCCCATGCGCAAGACCTGCCTGAATGCGGCCCACGTCGAGGCGGGCGCACGCCTCGTCGACTTCCACGGCTGGGAGATGCCCGTCCAGTACAAGGGCATCCTCGAGGAGACGCGGCTCGTCCGCTCCCACGCCGGCGTGTTCGACCTGAGCCACATGGGGCGGCTCGTGGTGACCGGGCCCGACCGCGAGGCGCTGGTCGAGCACGTCTTCAGCAGCAACCTCGGCAAGATGAAGCTCGGCAAGGCGAAGTACGGCTTCCTCCTCAACGAGCAGGGCTTCCCGAACGACGACGTGATCGTCTACCGCGACAAGGACGTGGTCCACATCGTCATCAACGCGGGAAACCGCGATCGCGACGACGCATGGGTCCGCGAGAAGTGCGTGGCCGGGAAGTTCAAGGCCACGGTCACCAACGTCTCCGACCAGCAGGCGATGATCGCGATCCAGGGCCGTGACTCCGAGGCGGTCATGCAGCCGCTGACGAGCATCGACCTGTCGCAGGTCCCCTACTACGGCTTCGCGAGCTGCAGGGTCGGCGGCGTCGACACCCTGCTGGCCCGCACGGGCTACACGGGCGAGGACGGGTTCGAGATCTTCCCGCCGCCGGAGAAGGCCCGCATGCTCTGGGACGCCATGCTCGGGTCCGGCAAGGCGTTCGGCGTGGCCCCCATCGGCCTCGGCGCCCGCGACGCGCTGCGCCTCGAGGCGGGCATGCCCCTGTACGGCAACGAGCTCGAGCTCGACATCACGCCGCTCGAGGCCGGCCTCGACTTCGGCCTCGACCTGACCAAGGACAAGACGATCGGCATCCCCGCCCTCCGCGAGCAGAAGGCGCGGGGCCTGACGAGGAAGCTCGTCTCGCTCGTCGCCAACTCGCCGCGGGTGCCGCGGCACGGCTACGGGATCTGGCAGGGCGGCAAGGCCGTCGGCAAGATCGCCAGCGGCGCACCGAGCGCCACCCTCGACAAGAACATCGCCACCGGCTTCGTCCCCCCGGCGCTCGCGGCCGTCGGCACGAAGCTCGAGTTCGACATCCACGGCACGCGCTACCCGATGGAGGTCGTGCCCGCCCCGTTCTACAAGCGCGCCCGGTAGGCGCGCCCGACACCCTCGCGCGCCCGGTGGGCGCGCGCAGAGCCCCCAGACCGACGGAGAACGACGATGGCATCGAGGCCGACCGACATCCGGTTCACGAAGACGCACGAGTGGGTGAAGCTCGAGGGCACCACGGCGACGGTCGGGATCACCGACTTCGCCGTCGAGCACCTCGGCGAGCTCGTGTTCGTCGACCTGCCCGCCAAGGGCAAGAAGGCCAAGAAGGGCGAGACGCTGGCCGAGGTCGAGTCCGTCAAGGCCGTCGGCGAGGTCTACTCGCCGCTCGACGGCGACGTGATCGAGGCGAACGCGGGCCTCGGCGCCGACCAGACCCCGCTCGCGAAGGACCCGTTCAAGACGGGCTGGCTCGCCAAGATCAAGGTGGCGGCCGGCACCAAGCTCGAGGGCCTGATGGACGCCGCGGCGTACCAGCAGCACCTCGACGCGGGCGGGAGCTGAACGCGCCGGCTCGACGGCGATCCAAGGGTTGAGGAGGTCTGGGGGGCGCGGGGGGCGGGCCCCCCGACGTCCGCCCCACGAAGGGAGGCGTCACCGTGTGGCCGGAGATCCTGAAGATCCCGGGGATCGGGCTGTCGATCCAGACGTACGGGACGGTCATCGTCCTGGCGTTCCTGGTCGGGGCCTGGTGGACGCGGCGTCGCGCCACCGCGAGCCTCGCGCTCGACCCGGAACGCGTCTTCAACGTCACGTTCGTCCTCCTCTTCGTCGCCCTGATCGGCGCGCGGCTCGTGTTCGCGTTCTCCGACTACGACCACTACGCGCAGCGCCCGCTCGCGTTCCTCAAGATCTGGGAGGGCGGGCTCGTCGGCTACGGCGGCCTCGTGGCGTGCCTGCTCTGGCTCGTGTGGTGGCTGCCGCGCCACCCGGAGATGAAGGGCTTCGCCTTCTTCGACCTGCTCGCCCGCGGGGGAGCGCTCGCGCTGGCCATCGGCTGGCTGGCGCCCCTGCTCGCCGGGGACGACTACGGCAAGGCCACCGAGGCCGCGTGGGGCATCCCCGCCGCCTGGTTCAAGGACGGGACCGGCGCCGCAACCAGCGTGGTCCGCACGGATGCCGCCGCGAGGCTCCACCCGACCCAGGTCTACGAGGTCCTGTGGGGGGTCGTCGTGTTCGTCGCCCTCGCGTCCTACGCGAAGCGCGCGCCCCTCTCGGGCCGGGTCGGCGCCCTCTTCCTCATGCTTCACCCGATCGGCCACGCCGTGATCGAGCTGTTCCGCGGCGACGTGAAGCGCGGCTACGTCATCGACGGCGTGCTCTCGTGGAGCCAGTTCCTCGCGATCCCCGTGTTCTTCGCGGGCGTCGCCATCTGGCTGATCCGAAAGCCCACGGGGCGGACGGCCGCGCCGTCCCCGCCGAAGGCGAAGGCGGCGTAGCGCGCCTCGGGCCCTCGGACCCTCGGGCCCGCGTCCGGATCGCGCCTACGTGTCGTAGCCGAGGATCGGCCGGAGCGCCGCCTCGGCGGCGGCCAGGTCGATCCCCTTGCGACGGGCGTAGTCCTGGGCCTGGTCCCGGCCGACCCTGCCCACCGAGAAGTAGCGCGCCTCGGGCGCGAAGAAGTACAGGCCGCACACGCTGCTCGCGGGCGTCACGGCGCAGGTCTCCGTGAGCGCCGCGCCCGTGTGGGCCTCCGCGTCGAGGAGCCGGAAGATCGTCCGCTTCTCCGTGTGGTCGGGGCACGCGGGATAGCCGGGCGCGGGCCGGATGCCCCGATAGCGCTCCCGGAGCAGGTCGTCGGGCCCGAGGGCCTCCGCGGCCCCGTAGCCGAACGCCGTCCGCGCGAGCTGGTGCGCCCGTTCGGCGAACGCCTCGGCGAGGCGGTCGGCGAGCGCCTTGCAGAGGATGGCGCTGTAGTCGTCGTGGGCGGCCTCGAACGCGCGCACGAGCCCCTCGAGGCCGGTCCCCGTGCTCACGACGAACGCCCCCACGTGGTCGACGGCACCGCGGGAGCGGGGGGCCACGAAGTCGGCGAGCGCGTAGCAGGGTTCGTCCGCGGCCTTCGTCCCTCCCTGCTGCCGGAGCGTGTGCAGGACGGCGCGCAGCCCGTGGCGGTCCTCGTCGGCGTACACCTCGAGGTCGTCCCCCACCG
>JAYTCP010000301.1:0-5883 GCA_043736435.1 Planctomycetia bacterium
CCGCGCTCGGTCGCTCCGGGGCCGTAACGCCGGCCGACCGCCCCGTCCTGCTCGAGCGCCTCGCGTGGACCGAGGGCGCCGCCAAGACGTTCCGCCCGCACGAGGACGGCGGCTGGAACATCTTCCCGAACCAGAAGGACCCGGGCCACCACAGCCCGTACAGCACCACCCTCGCGCTGCTCGCGCTCCTCGAGGTGCGCGCCGCGGGCCTTCCGTGGGAGGGCAGCGTGGCCCGGCGCGACGAGCTCCTACGCCTCACGGCGACGTGGCTCGCCGACCGCTTCCTCCCCGACTCGAAGCCGCCCGGCTGGCGCCGCACCGAAGACGCGCAGGACATCGTGTCGCCCGGGCTCTCGCTCCAGATCTACGCGCTCCTGCTGCGCACGGAGGCCGAGGGCCTCTTCACGCTCCCCGCCGACATCGAGCGCGAGATCCCCCTCGCCCTCGCCGGCCTCGTCGGCCAGGACATCGAGGCCGCCGCCGACGCGGGCGAGTTCGGCCTCGAGTTCCGCAGCCACGCGGGCAAGGACGAGGTTCGCAACGAGGCGATCAACTTCCTCTGGCACCCGTGGGCCATCGCCACCTCCCAGCAGTGGCTCCTCCGCTGCCGGCGCACCGGCGCCTCGCAGGCCGAGCACGTCGAGGCCCGCCGCGTCCTCGGCCACCTCGTCGTGGACCTCCGCGCGAAGGCGCTCCAGAAGGCCGGCGCGGGCTGGACCTTCATCGCGGCCGAGACGCTGATCGGTCTCTCCGCGCTCGGCGCGCCCGGCGGGTAGGGGGGCGGGGCTCGGTGGGGTCGCGATCGTCGTCTCGGAAGGGGGGGCGGCGGGGGGGGAGGGCGTGACCCCCGGTCCGCTCGCGCTGGGACCGCACGGTCCCGCCGCGTGGACCCGCCCGACCGCCTCGGTATTCCGTGGACGGACCCTGCCCCCTCCCGCGAGATAGACACCCTCTACCCCTTGGAGCTTTCCATGACGATCCCGATCCGCGTCGGCACCCAGGTCCCCGACTTCACGATGGACGCCTACGATCCCGTCGCCGGCGACTTCACGAAGGTGAGCCTCGCGGACCAGAAGAAGGCCGGTCGCTGGACCATCCTGTTCTTCTACCCCGCCGACTTCACCTTCGTCTGCGCGACGGAGTTCGAGTCGCTCGCCGAGCACCAGGACCACTTCAAGAAGCTCGGCGCCGACATCGTCACGGTCAGCAAGGACACGCAGTTCACGCACCTCGCCTGGCAGGCCCACGAGAAGGAGCTGGCGAAGGTGAAGTACCTGATGGCCTCGGACAAGAAGGGCGAGGTCGGCCCCATGTTCGGCGTCTACGACGAGGTCTCCGGCCTCACGCTTCGCGGCACGTTCCTCATCAGCCCGAACGGCACGCTCTCGGCCTCCGAGATCAACTTCTACAACGTCGGCCGCAACGTCGAGGAGCTGCTGCGCAAGTTCAAGGCGAACCTCTACCTCTCGAAGAAGCCGACCGAGGTCTGCCCGGCCAAGTGGAAGGACGAGGGCGACCAGACGCTCACGCCCTCCGCCCGCATGGTGGGCAAGGTCCACGAGGCCCTGAACAAGAAGTAGCCCTCGAGCAGGCCCCTGCGTGTCGCCGGCACGCTCCGCGGGGCGCGCCCGGACCGAGCTTCCCGCGCCCGGCCGGCCCCGTCGGCCGGGCGCCTTCGTCGCGGGAGGGGGCGCCCCCTCGCGCGCAGGGGCGCGTCCCGCCCCGCCGGTCCGCCCGATCGCCGACCCGCCGCCTACTTCGGCTGCTGCTTGATCGTCGTCGACTCGGTCTGCTGCGCGAGCGCGACGCCGCCCGGGGTCTGGATCACGGCGAGCACCTTCACGAGCTGGCTCGCGGGGATCTTCGTGGCCTTCACGCGGATCTCGATCCTCACCTTCTCGGATGGCGGGGCCAGCACGAACGTGCTCGTCTCCGCGCCCTGGCCCTTCCCCGTCACGGCGATCTTCCCGTCGGCCTTGCCCGAGACGAACTCGAGCTCCTCGGGCAGCTGGAAGACGACCTTGAGGTCCGGGGTCACCTCGCTGCCGAGGTCGTTCTCGACGAAGAGCACGTAGTCGTACTCCTCGCCCAGGTCGAAGATCCCCTTCTCCTCGCCCGCGACGTCCTTGTCGGTCATGGACGCCTGGAGGGCCGGCAGGCCCACCACCGCGACGGTGCACGCGCAGTTGCCCGAGGCCCAGCCGAAGGAGTCCTTCGCGCTCCCGAGGACGCGCGCGGTGCCGATGCTCTCCGTCAGGAATCGGGCCGTCAGGTCCGCGCTCTGGCCGGGCTCGATCCGCGGGACGAGACGCGTGAGGAGCGTGCCCGGGCCCGCGACGCAGGGCGCGCCCTGGTCGCCGCGGAGGCGCAGCGTCACGTTCTCGAGGACCGTGTCGCCGATGTTCTTCGCGGTCACCGTCGCGGTGAACTCGTCGCCGACCACGACCGTCGCGTACGAGGTCGCGCAGGCGACCTCGATGTTCCAGCGGTTGCATCGGGGGGGATCGTCGGCGCGCGCGGGACTCGAGAGCGTGCCCCCGAGGAGCACGAGCGACAGGACGGCGAGGACGTGACGGCGGGCGCGGCCCATGGGTCTCTCCCTGGGTCGGCGGCGACCCGAGGGGAGGACTCTACCGGGGCGGGGCGTGCGCGGGGAGCCTCGCCTCGGTCCGCGGGACCTTTCTGCTCGCCGGGCTCGGGTCCTCCCCCCACGCCCCCCACCTCCTCCCTCCCTTCATCCCGACCCGCGGACCCCATCCCACGGGGTCCCGCCCACGCGTTCCGGGCGCATCCCGGAATCCGGGTCCCGCCCGGCCGCAGGATCTGAAACAATGGGCTGGATGCGGTGCCGGGCGGACGTCTCGCCCTCCGCCCCCGCGCATTCTCGGAGGTCGTGCATGTCCCGGTGGATCCTGCTGTCCGTTGCGGTCGCGCTCGTCCTCGGCTCGGCCCGGCCTGCGCGGGGAGAGGTCAAGGTGGGCGAGGTCCGGACCGTCGCGCCGAAGGACGGTGCGGTGATCCGCGACGCGGCCCGGCCGCTCGGGAAGTCTCTCGGCCGCGCGGACTACGGCACGCGGCTGCGGGTGGACGCGATCGAGGGGCTGTGGGCGCAGGTCTCGCGCGGCGCGGCCCCGGAGGGTTGGGTGCGCACGGGCGACCTGGTCGAGCCGAGCGCGCTGACCGGCGCCGGCGCGTTCGGCCCCGCGAAGGAGGCGTCGTTCTCGTCGTCGGAGGTCGCGGCCGCGGGGCGGCAGTTCACGCACGACGACGGGCGCCAGTTCGACTCGAAGACCGAGCGCACGTGGCGCTCCATGGCGGACGGCAAGCTCGACGCCGGATTCGCCGCGATCGATCGCCTCCAGAAGGCCACGCCGACGGAGGAGGAGGTCGACGCCTTCATCCGCGCCGGCTACCTCGGCGGCCTCACGCCCGACGCGGCGCCCACGCTGCCCGCGCTGTCGGGCCCGACGGCGAAGCTGAAGCTCATCGGCGCGATCGGCGAGGGCACCTCGACGGGCAGCGGCGGGATCGACCCCGCCCTCCTCAACGCCCCGACGCCCATGACGGACGCCGACTTCGTGCGTCGCCTCGGCCTCGGCTTCTCGCCCGAGCAGGAGTACTTCCTCGGCCGCTCCGTCGCGGCAGCGGCCATCGCCGAGCACGGGCTCGATCCTGACGAGGCCCTCCAGGCGTGGGTGCGCCGCATCGGCGCCACCGTCGCGCGTCTCGCCGACCGCCTGCGCGGAACGCACGGCGGCTGGCACTTCGCCGTCCTCTCCGGCGAGGTCCCCAACGCGATCTCGGGCCCCGGCGGCTTCGTCCTGATCAGCCGCGGGGCGATCCGACTCGCGCGCAACGAGGACGAGGTGGCGGGCATCCTCGCCCACGAGATGGCGCACGTCGCGTACAAGCACGGCGAGCAGATGATCCGCAAGACGCGCGAGTTCCAGGCGAGCCTGAAGAAGCTGCAGGACGAGGCGATCCGCCCGGTCCCCGGCCCCGGCGGGTGCAACATCTGCGCGGACGTCGCCCGTCTCCTCGGTCAGGCCTCCACCGACTTCGTCAAGACCCTCGACAAGGAGGGCTACGGCAAGGAGTTCGAGCTCGAGGCCGACTGGGACGGCAGCCTCTACCTCTGCGAGTCCGGCTACCGCGCGAGCGCGATCGCCGAGTACCTCGAGCTCCTCCCCGACCGCGACGAGGCGCGCTGGACGACGCACCCGTCGAGCGACGACCGCATCGAGGCGCTGCGCCCGCTCGTCTACAAGCACGGCTGCCCCTTCGAGGCCGACGAGGGCGCGAAGGCGCGTCTGCCGCGGTTCGTGGCGCTCGCGAAGAAGAAGTAGGACGGGCAGCTCGCGGCGGCCGCGTGCTCGCGGGCGCGCGCGACGCCTCGTGGCACTGGTCGACCCTGGGATTGGGGGGGCGGCGGGGGCCGGAGGGTGGGAGCAGAAGTCGACTCGCGCCCGCTTCCGGCGCCGCTATGCCGCCCGGCGCCAGCGGACCACGGGCAGCTCGGCTTCATCCCCCAGCGACCGGACCGAGAGGACCGTCCGCAGGGGCACGGCCCGCGCGCGCGTGCTCTTGCCGAAGTGGATCTCGTCGGGCGTGCGTTGTCCGATGCCCTGGTGCGGGCGTTCCGTGTTGAACCAGGTGGCGTAGCCGCGCAGGAGCCGCTCGATCGTGGACAGGGGTCTCCACAGGAACAGCCCCCGTGCGTACTCGACCTTGAGCGACTTCCAGAAGCGCTCCATCCGCGCGATCGACCCCGAGCGATGGAGCGCTCCGAAGCGCTGCACGATCCCGAGCGATCGCATCGCCCCGCGGAACACGCCCGCGGTCAGCTGCGTCCCGTGGTCGCTGACGAGGTACGCGGGCGCGCCGAACGCGCCCACCGCTTCGCGCACAAGGCGCACGGCGAACATCGCGGTGGGTTCGTGCGGCGCGACGCGCAGCGCGAGGACCTTGCGGGAGAACCCGTCGATCACCGCGCCGACCACGACCGAACGGAACAGACCGCCGACCCGTGTGAAGTCGATGAACCAGACGTGGCCGGGGCGCTTGGCCACCACGTGGTGCGCGCGGACCCTCCTGTAGAGCGCGTTCGTCGCCCGGGCGGCCTTCGCAGGGCGTCCCTTGCTCCGTAGCAAGGCTTGCACGGTCGTTCTCGACACCTTGAGTCCCAGCCGCAGGAGCATACCCGCGATCTTCCTCGTGCCGAGACGGGGCCACTCGCGCTTCATGCGGCGCGCGATCTCGCCGATGAAGTCGGGAAGGCGATTTGCGGGCGCCTTCAGCTGAACCAGCTGGCCCTCGTCCGACGCCACGTCCCGTCGCCACTTCAGGATCGCCCCTTCGGTCACCACGAACGCGCGGGCCGTCGCCGCGACCGACAGACCGTATCGCGCGGCATGCCACAGGACCTCGAGGCGCTCGAACATCCGAAAGCGGGGCCGGCGCCGAGGGGGCACGCGCTTCAGCCGGGCGCGCAGCATCTCGTTCTGCGCCCGCGCGCACTCGAGCCTCTCACGCAACGTGGCGATCTCGGCCTGCAGGCTCCTCCGCGGCGCCATCATGAGGCGGCACTGGTCGTGGGCTTTGGCGAGGAGGTGGGCCACCGTGAGGAGGGTCTGGAGCATGTCGTCACCGTAGGCCCGCGTGCGCGACCCACAAGTCCCCCGGGGTGGACGGTTCGAGGGGACCTCGGGAGCTTGCGGGAGAGCGCAACGAGGAGTGAGGGCCACAACGTCCGGAGTCGATCGCCCCCCCCAGTCTTCCCGCGCCAGAGCCCCCGGGAAGCATCTGAGGGAGGGCCGTCCGGCCCCCCGGAAGAGGGGCCTTCGCGGTGCTCGTCCGGGGGTGACAAACTGGCCCGCATGGGCC
>JAYTCP010000302.1:0-1617 GCA_043736435.1 Planctomycetia bacterium
GTGGGCATCGTGGCGAACAACGGCGTGCTGTTCTCCGAGTCGGCGCAGAAGGGCGCGCACTTCGTCGAGCTGTGCTGCCAGCGCGGCGTGCCGCTCCTGTTCCTCCAGAACGTGACGGGCTTCATGGTGGGGCGCGCGGCCGAGGCGGGCGGCATCGCGCGGGACGGCGCCAAGATGGTCCAGGCCGTCGCCACGGCGAACGTGCCGAAGATCACCGTGATCGTCGGCGCGTCGTTCGGCGCGGGCAACTACGGCATGTGCGGCCGCGCCTACGACGCGCGGTTCGTGTTCACGTGGCCCAACGCCCGCGTCTCGGTCATGGGTGGCGAGCAGGCCGCGCAGGTGATGCTCACCGTGAAGCGCGACCAGCTCGCCTACGAGGGCAAGCCGGCGCTCACCTCCGCCGAGGAGGCGGCCATCCTCGACCCGATCCGCGCGAAGTACGAGGAGGAGGGCGCGCCCCTCTACGGCTCCGCGCGGCTGTGGGACGACGGCGTGATCGACCCGCGCCGCACGCGCGACCTGCTCGGGCTCGCGTTCGCCGCGACGCTCGAGATCCCCGTCGGCCCCCCGCGCCCCCCCGTGTTCCGCATGTAGGGTCGCGCCCCGTCCCGGGCCGGCCGCACGCCGTACCGCGGAAGGAACCGCTCCCGTAGGATGCGCCCATGAGCCCGAACCCCGACCCCGCCCCCCTCCGCCTCGAGCGGGCCGACGCCGTGGCGACCGTGGTGCTCGACCGGCCCGGGTTCCGCAACGCGTTCGACGACCGCCTCGCGGCGCTCCTGCGGACGACGTTCGAGGACCTCTCCGCGGACCCGTCCGTGCGCGTGATCGTGCTGCGCGGCACCGGCGAGCTCTTCTGCGCGGGCGGCGACGTCGGGTGGATGCGGCGCAGCGGGCAGCTGCCCAAGGCCGAGAACCTCGAGGACGCGAAGGGCTTCGTGACGGCGTTCGCGGCCATCGACCGCTGCCCGAAGGCCGTCGTCGCCCGCGTGCAGGGCGCGGCGCTCGGCGGCGGCGCGGGCCTCGTGGCCGTCAGCGACGTGGCGATCGCGGGCGCCGGCACGGTCCTCGGGTTCCCCGAGGTGAAGCTCGGGATCGTGCCCGCGGCCATCTCGCCGTACGTCATCTCGAAGATCGGCTGGTCGCAGGCACGCCGCCTCTTCCTGACGGGCGAGCGCTTCGACGCGGAGACCGCGCGCCGCATCGGGCTCGTCCACGAGGTGGTCGAGGACGCCGAGCTCGACGCGGCGGTGGCGCGCACGGTCGCGTCGCTCCTGTCGAGCGGACCGGAGGCGATCGTCCGCGTGAAGCGCCTCCTGAAGGGGCTGAACGCCCTCACGCCCGACGGCGCCCTGCTCGACCTCACGGCGCGGACCATCGCCGACGCACGCGCCTCGGCCGAGGCGCAGGAGGGCTTCGCCGCCTTCCTCGAGAAACGCAAGCCCACGTGGGCGCGATGACGCCGCTTCCCTTCCGCACGGTCCTCGTCGCCAACCGGGGCGAGATCGCGGTCCGAGTGATCCGCACCCTGCGGGCCCTCGGACTGCGCTCGGTGGCCGTCTACAGCGACGCCGACCGCGACGCGCGGCACGTGCTCGAGGCCGACGTGGCCGT
>JAYTCP010000303.1:0-1839 GCA_043736435.1 Planctomycetia bacterium
GGCCGCCTTGAGATCTGCCCTTCCGACCTCCACGCGGTGCGTGGACTCCGCCAGCCGGTCGGTGAGGAAGCGCTCCCGCTCCTCCTTGCGCAGCGCCGCATAGCGCGTGGCGATCGCGTTCGCGATCTTGGCGTTCATCTCGGGGCGGGGTCCCTGGATGGTCAGCGAGATGAGGCTCGTGTTCACGGCGACGGACGTGGCCACCTGGTCCCCGAGCGAGGCGTAGTCGGGATCGCCTTCGAGCCCGAGCTCCTGGACCACCGGATCGAGCACGTACCTCGTCCCGAGCACGGCCTGCTGCGTCGGGACCACGGTGAACGCCAGGCTCGCGGCCGCGTACTCGTACGACTCGAGCGACTCGCTGTTGGCGGGGTGGTCGAGCACCAGCTCGATCACGGCCGGCGTGCACCCGTAAGTACGGGGAAGCCCGTCGGCGTACTTCTTGACGCCGTAGCCCAGGCCCGCGGTCACGAGGATCAGCACCCACCACCGGCGCCCCAGGAAGCGGAAGAAGCGCAGCACGCTTCGGCGCGCTTCGTCGAGGCCCGCCCCCGTGGTCGGGATCGGGACCCCCATGGGGCGGGTGCCCGACGCCGACGCGGGACGAGCGAGCGGGTCGTCGGAGATCAGGTCGCGCATGGGCCTAGAGGAGCCTCTCCGGCACGAAGATCAGGTTCCCGGGGAATACGATCACGTCCTCGGACTGCCCGTTCAGGATCGCCTTCACGTTGAAGCGGAGCGTCTGTGGGTTCCCCGCGCCGTCGCGCCACGTGACGAGGACCGACGTCGTGTCGGCCAGGCGCGAGAACCCGCCGGCCAGGGCGATCGCGCGTGTCAGCGTCATGCGCTCACCCGCCGGCGGCGCGAACCCGCCCGTCCGGTTGACCTGGCCCATCATGTAGATGCGCCCGATGGCGGGGACGACGATGGAATCGCCGTTGGACAGGAACACCGACGCCAGCGCCGACATCCGTGCGGGGCTCGCGTCGAGCGTCTTGGGCGCGCCGCCGCCGGCCGGGATGATCTGCACCTTGGTGTAGTCGGCCTCCGGCGTGAATCCCCCCGCCATGCCCAGCGCCTGGAGAAAGGACACGCGCTTCGTGCGCGGGACGACGTACACGCCCGGCTTGCCCGCCTCGCCGAGCACGTAGAACTCGTCGGACGAGAGCGAGGAGACCGTGATGGCGACCAGCGGGTTCTTCTCGATCTTCGCGAGCGCCGCGGCCACCTCCGTGCGCACCTGCCCGATCGTGCGCTTCGCGATCGGGAAGCGGCCCGCGAACGGGACGTCGATGGTGCCGTCCGCGAGCACGACGACCGCGCACGAGAGGTCCGGGCGCGAGAGGACCTTGATCTCGAGCGTGTCGCCGGTCCGCCAGTCGGTGCGCTCGTCGCCGGACACCGGCGTGTCGGCGGGCACCTTCGCCTCCTTGTCCTTGTCCTTCGCCTTCGGCGGGGCCTCCGGGGGGGCAACGGGCGCTTCGGCGGAGGTAGGGGGCGGCGGGGGCGGAGGGGGCGCGGGCTCCTCGTCGGCGGACGCGAGTCCGGCGGGCGTAGCGAGCAGAGCGCCAATCAGGAGGCGGGCGAGGGCCCGGCGGAGGGCGTGGCCCCGATCGGGAACGTGGTGGGTCGTCATGGGGTCTTCCGTTGCGCTGCGTTTCCCTGGGTCCCGGCGGCGGCGAGCCGCTCCACGGCGGCTTCGAGGGCAGGGACGATGTACTGTTTGATGTCCTCCGGGCGGACGGCGAACCGGTCGTCGTCGCACGAGCGGACGAGGAGAGAGTATCCGGGCCGCTCGGCCGCCCCGAGATCTCCCTCCAACGTCCAGACGTGGGCCGC